>JBPYFR010000161.1:0-4229 GCA_051985685.1 Acidimicrobiales bacterium | reverse complement strand
CGAGCACCGTGCGCTCCGTCAGCACCTCGCCCGCCAACACGGGGGCGTTCGTGGCGCCCAAGACCGTGTCGAAGAAGTAGTCCGTGACGTCGGCCGGGGTGACGGTGATGGTCGCACCCGGAGCGCCCGGCGGGAGCGGATGATCGTGCAGGACGACGTAGGCGGTCATCAGCTTGGTCAGGCTCGCCACCGGAACGGGTGTCTCGGACCGGGACGCGACCTCGAGGCCGAGTGCGGGGACGTCCACCGCGCCTTGGCCCGTCGCCGGCCACGGCAAGTCGATGGGCCGTGGGGTAACGCCGACGGAACGGTCCAAGACGGGGTGCACGACGGGCGGTGGTTCGGACTTGCTCAGCTGCACCCCGACGAACGCCCCCGCGGCAGCGCCCAGGACGGTGAACGCCATGAGTGCGAGGAGCCACCGGCCCGGGAAACGGCGCCGGCCCTTGGAGCCGGCATGGCGGCCGCGTCTGCCTCGTGACGTGGGCTCGGATGCCGGACTCGCCCCCGACACCATGAGGGGCCCCGGGCTCGGCTCGCTCACCTCCTGGACAGGGCGTCGAGCTCTTCGGGGGTCATCAGCACGGTGCGTGCCTTCGACCCCTCACTCGGCCCGACGACTCCGCCGCGCTCCAGCAGGTCCATGAGTCGGCCGGCACGGGCGAAGCCTACGCGCAGTTTGCGCTGCAACATGGAGGTGGATCCCAGCTGCGAGCGCACCACCAGGTCGCGGGCCTGCGCGAGCAGCTCGTCGTCTTCGTCGTTGACCCGGTCGGTCCCGAAGGGCCCGTCCTCGGTGCCCTCGAGGCCGACGATGGTCTCGGTGGTACCGCCCTGCGCGCGCCAGTGGCGCACCACCTCGCGTACCTCCTCCTCCGAGACCCACGGAGCCTGGAGCCGCCGCGGGATGTTGGACGACGCAGTCAGCAGCAGCATGTCGCCCTTCCCGACCAGGCGCTCGGCACCGGGCTGGTCGAGGATCACCCGGCTGTCGGCCAGCGAGGAGACCGAGAACGCCATGCGGCTCGGGATGTTGGCCTTGATCACACCGGTGATGACGTCCACCGAGGGGCGCTGGGTCGCCAGCACCAAGTGGATCCCCACGGCGCGCGCCATCTGGGCGATGCGGACGATGGACTCCTCGACGTCGCGGGCGGCGACCATCATCAGGTCGTTGAGCTCGTCCACCACCACCAGGATCAGCGGGAGCGTCTCGGGCACTGTGGGCTCTTCGCCGGACTCTTCGTCGTCGACCGCGGGGTGGTCCTCGCCCAAGGCCCGAGCGGCCGCCGCATGCACGAGGCTGCGGTCCGAGGGCATCGATGCGATGTGCCCCTCCTCCACCAGCTGGTTGTAGCCGTTGATGTCGCGCACACCGTTCTCGGCCAGCGTGTCGTAGCGCTGCTCCATCTCCTTGACCGCCCATGCGAGCGCGTTGGCGGCCTTTTTGGGGTCGACGACCACGGGGTTGAGGAGGTGCGGCAGCCCGTCGTAGTGACCCAGCTCCACCCGTTTGGGATCGACGAGGATGAGCTTCACCTCGTCGGGTGTGTGGCGCATGAGGATCGACGTGACGATCGAGTTGATGCAGGACGACTTGCCCGAGCCGGTGGCGCCCGAGATGAGGACGTGCGGCATCTCGGCCAGATTCTCCATGACGGCTCGGCCGGCGATGTCGCGCCCCATGGCGACGTCGAGAGGATGGGTGGCCTCGCGGGCCTCTTTCGATTCGAGGATGTCGCGCAGGCAGACGAGCTGGCGGCTCCGGTTCGGCACCTCCACGCCGATGGCGGACTTGCCGGGGATCGGCGCCAGGATGCGCACGTCTGGTGAAGCCATCGCGTACGCGATGTCCCTGGACAGGGTGGTGACCCGGGCCACCTTCACACCCGGGCCGAGCTCGAGCTCGTAGCGCGTCACGGTCGGCCCGACCCTGCTCCCGACGAGCCTGGTCTCCACCCCGTGCGCGGCGAGCGCGGCGACGAGATCCTCGCCGGCGGCATCGATCTGGCCCTGGTCGAGGCGGAGCTTCTTGGACGCGTGCAGCAGCGACCTCTCCGGGAGCTTCCATTCCCCCGGTCCGCGGTGGGTCGCCACGAGGGTCATCGGTGCCTCGGCCGGCCCCGGCTCGGCCCCGACTGGTTCGGGTTCGGGGTCGAGCGGGATGTCGATGTCGGCGTCGTTCGGCTCATCGGACGGAACGTTCTCCTCGGGAGCGGTGACGGGAATGGACATCGGGGCCTTGGCGCCGTCGGCATCCTCTTCCTCATCGACGTGTCCGCCCTCCCAAAGCGCGGTGAGCGTGCGTCCCGCCGCGGTCGCTGCGGTTCGAAGCCACCGCCCGACGGTGGCGAGCGAGATGCTCGTCGCGATGAGAACGGCCACGAGCACGAGGGCGACGAGCACGATCGAGGCGCCCACCGCACCGAGGCCGGCGTGCAGGGGCCGGCCTACCGACGCCCCGAGGTAGCCGCCTGCGTCGCGCAGCGCGTGGGACGCGCCGAACGGTGGGGCGCCCTTGGCCAATTCGGCGAGCCCGCAGATCCCGAGCAGGCCGAGCACGGAGCCGACTGCAAGGCGCCAGGGGTCCGCGCCCTCCGTCTCCTCGGCCGGGTCCTCCCGGTCCACGAGCAGGTCGAGGCCGGCACCCACCGCCACGAGCGGAAGGAGAACCCGGGCCCATCCGGCGACGAGCGCCAGGCCCGAATCGGTGCCACGGCCGACGGGTCCGAGCTGCTGTCCCCACAAGGCCAGGGCGAGCAACACCCCGAGGGTGATCAGCCCCACGGCCCACAGGTCGCGGCCCTGCACGCTCCAGAACGGCGCCCTCGACCGGGTCGACCTGGCGGCCGGCCTGCGCGAGGTGGTGCGGGTCGAGGCGCGCCTCGCGGCGGGTCGGCGCGTCTTGGTCACCACAGTGTGGCCGAGGTTACCGGCTGACCTGGCCGTTTTCGGGGACTGCCCGCCCGTTGTGCGGCGAACATATGTTCGCTATCGTAGGCCCATGGCACTCCGCTGGGCGCTGGCCGAGAGCGAGGAAGCCGGGGCGCTCTTCCCCGACGAGCGGGCCGCCGAGCGCCACGTCGGAAAAGGCGCGTACGCCGGCATGGAGTTCTTGCACGTGAACGCCCGGACCATCATCAACGTGGTGCCGCCCGAGAGCCTCGTGCCCTTCCGGTACACGATCAATCCGTATCGAGGGTGCAGCCATGCGTGCGTCTATTGCTTCGCCCGCCCGACGCACGACTATCTCGGCCTTGGGATCGGCGAGGACTTCGAGCGGAAGATCGTCGTGAAGATCAACGCGGTCGAGCGCCTGCGGGCCGAGCTGCGCGCGCCCAAGTGGGCCTGCGACCACATCGCGATGGGAACCAACACTGACCCCTATCAGCACGCCGAAGGCAAGTACCACTTGACTCGGGGGATCATCGAGACGCTGTCGGAGGCCCGAAACCCCTTCAGCATCTTGACCAAGTCCACGCTCATCCTCCGCGATGCCGCGCTCTTGGCCGCGGCGTCGCAGCGGACCGAGGTGGAGGTGTCGTTCTCGGTAGGAACGCTGGACCGCTCGGTGTGGCGGCTGACCGAGCCGGGCACGCCCCCGCCGGAGCGCCGGATCGAGGCGCTGCGCCGCTTGACCGACCTGGGCATTCCGTGCGGCGTCCTGGTGGCCCCGGTGCTCCCCGGACTCTCGGACTCCGAGGCGCAGCTGACCGAGGTGGTCGAGGCGTGCGCCGCCGCCGGGGCGGTGTCGATCGGCGGTGTCGCCCTGCACCTGCGCGGGAGCGTGCGGGGGCACTACCTCGACTGGCTGCAGGGGGTGCGACCCGACCTGGTGACGCTGCACCGGCGGCGCTTCGGCCGGGGCGCCTACCAAGAAGAAGCGGAGCGAGAACGGGTCGAGCGCATCGTGCGCGGCGCCGCGCAGCGGTGCGGGGTGACCGGCCGGGAGCGCTATCGGGCGGCGACGCCGGTGCCGACCACGCCGAGCCACAGCCCGCAGAACGAGCACACCGACCAGAACTCCCAGCTGCGACTGCTCTGACGTCGAACCGTTCGATCGCGGCCCATCTTCTTTCTACGATCGTCGCCTGATGTTGGGTGCTCCGAGGGGCGCGTGACCCGCGCCGTCACCGCGATCGCGCACCGTGGTGACCCGAAGGGGGCGCGAGAGAACACGCCGGCGGCGTTCTCGTTGGCAGCGGCGCTCGGGGCGGACATGGTGGAGC
>JBPYFR010000160.1:0-5152 GCA_051985685.1 Acidimicrobiales bacterium | reverse complement strand
AGTCGATCCCTCCCCGATGGCCAGTGAGCAGGTGCGCGACCAAGCCGCGAAAGAGGCGCGAACGGCCTCCTGCAGGCTCACACAGTCATCGCGACTGCTGTCACGAAAGGGGAAGGTCATGCATCCGCACAATCGATTCGTTCGCGTCCTCACCCTCGCGGCCATGTCTGTGTCGTCGGTCATCCTCGCCGGCGGTGCGCTGGTCACCACCGCCAGTCCAAGCTCCGCGGCGACCGGGGGTACCGACGTCTGTTCGAGCGCCGTCGGAACGAGCAATTACTTCACGGGAGTGGCGACCGAGACGTTGAGCGGCTGCCACCAACAAGGCTCCGCCGTGGTCGATGAGCTCCGCCCTCAAGGCCCGTTGGGCCCGGTGCAGATCACGATCCATTGGGCGACCGGGCATGCGACGAGCCATGTGACCACGGGGCCGAGCGTCTACAAGCAAGGTGCGCCGTGTCCGGCCGGTGACGTCTGGGAGCTTGGGACCCTCATCGTCATCGATGGGCCGTACGCCGGGTCGACTGTGCACAATGCCATTTGTGACGACCTCAGTCGCTTCCCGATCGTCACTTGGACGAACCTCGGTCCGCTCGAGATCTAGCCCTGCACGTCTGCACGCGTTGTTCGCCGTTTCGGCAAAACCTGGATAGCAGACCCCAGGTTGGACGACTTGGTTTCGCCGATGATGACGCGCTGATCGAAAGGCCGGTCACGACACTTAGGAGACGACTTCAGTCGAAATGGTGCAGAAGACACGCCGGTCGTGGTTTACCGACGGCTGTGGCGTGGGTACTACTCCCGATCCCTCTCACGACAAGGACCGCTTCCTCCCTTTGAGCGGCCCTTGTCGTGTGCAGGGGCGGCACTCGCCTAGAGCGTCCGCCGGTATGGCCACCGTGTGGCGCCCGGCGATACCTCAGGCAGGGGCCACCACCTTCAGGGTCCGCACCTCGGTGGGCAGGCTGACATAGAGGTCGTCGATAAGGTCGTCGCGTCGGGCCTGGTGGGCGGGATCGTCCCACCGGTTCTCGAATTGATAAGGGTCGGCGTCGACGTCGTAGAGCTCGCCCGTGGCGATCCCGATGCCACCCGGCCCGGTGCGTGACTGCTCGTACACGACGGGACACGGCTTCAGCACCGCATCGCCCCAAGTCTCCTCCAATCCGTTGCACTCTCCCGCGGTCGACGGCTCATACACCGTGCAGAGCCAGCCGTCACGGTAGAGGGAGCGCAAGTGCATCCCATAGCCGGGGAACTGGCTGTCCCACTCGCACAACATGCGCTCGTGGCCCGCCTCTCCGTCTGACGTGGGAAGCGAGCGCCCCTGCATCCAAGGCGCGGGCTCTACGCCCGCGATCGCGCAAAAGGTGGGCGCCAGGTCGACCTGGCCCACCGGATCGCGCACGACCGCGGGCTTCACACCGGCCGAGAGGGCCGGACGCCAGACCAGGGGTAGCCGCATGAGCGCGTCGACGTGGAACGGCCCCTTGTAGAGGAGGCCGAAGTCGCCCTGAAGCTCGCCGTGGTCCGTGGTGAAGAAGACGTCAGTGTCATCGAGCCAATCTCGCGCCGCGATCGCGGCCAGGACGCGCCCGCAGGCTTCGTCGATCAACTCGTTCATGACGTGGGTCTTGGCGTTGACCTCGCGGATCTGGTCGTGCGTGAGCCGACCGGGCACGAAGGCAGCCGGCCCCCCTTCCATGTTTGGGAACTGCCCGTCCCAATACGCCAGCCAGTGCGCCGGCTTGGCCGAGAGCACCTTCCGGATCGCGTCGTCGCTCCCGGGATGTCCAGCGGGCAGGCCGAGGTCCTGCCAGGGCACCCGGTGCAGCTCCGAACCCGGTGGGTCCCAGGGGTGATGGGGATCGGGAAACGACATCCAGCAGAACCAGGGTTCGTCGGAGCCGAGCGAGGAGAGCCAGTCGATCGTGAGATCCGCGACCCAGTCGGTGTGATACCACGGGCGCGGGATCGGGTTGTTCTTGGTCTCGGGCGCACCGGTGTCTCCGCCCGGCGCGCCCTGGAGCAGCCCGGCGAAGCTGTGCAGGTGCTCCGGGTGGTGGTCCCTGAGCCAACGCCCGTAGTGCGCAATGGGATTGTCACCCCAGGCCGCGGCATGCATGGCCTGCTCCGAGCGCTCGAAGCCGCGCCAGGGGCCGGTGTCGCCGCGGGCGGCGCGCGCGTTCTCCTCGAAGCGAAGCTGCGGGTCGAAGCCCGGCTCGAAGTGAGCCTTCCCCAGCAAGGCGGTTCGGTAGCCGGCCTCGTCCTGCAGGTAGCGAGCGACCGAGGGCGCGTCCTCGGGGAGCGGGATGCCGTTCGCCACGACGCCGTGCGTCCGGGCGTACTGGCCGGTGAGCATCGTCGAGCGGGCCGGCATGCAGACGGTGTTCTGGTTGTACGCGCGGCGGAAGTTGATGCCGGTCGCGGCCAGGCCGTCGACGACCGGGGTGCGCGCCACAGTGCCACCGTTGCAGCCGAGGCTGTCGTAGCGCTGTTGGTCCGTCGTGACGAAGAGGATGTTGCGGCGCCGGTCGGATGAGCGGGGCCTCTGCCTCGCGGGAGCGGGTTCAGTCACCGGTGCGCTCCGCTGTGTCCCGATCCCTCAGCGCGTTCAGGAGCGGCTCGCAGGCCAAGAGCACCGTCCGGTCCAGTCCCCGTTCGCGGTGGCTGTGCGCCTCCTCGTAACTGGGCGACGTGACCATGTCGATGAACGCCGCCCGGCTCGGGTACGAGACGAGGGCGACCAGGTCCCAGGCATCCCTGTCACTGTCTCCTATCAGCACGTGCTCGGGTCGCCCCGTCCAGATCACCCGCCCCCCGCGCGCCTCCACCATCTTCACCACCTGGTCGCTGTACGCGCGGTACGCCCCCGCCCCGGCCGGGGACGCCGGAGTCACGGTCGCGCCGGCAGCCGTATCCGCGTCGGCATCCCCGCTCGCGAAGTGCAACAGGTTGATCATCACGATCTCGCCGTCGCGGGCGCCGTGGGCGAACTCGCTGAACTGCTCCCTCGTTGGTGTGATGGCCATGATCGAATCCTCCCTGGCTCGTTCGTGCGGCCGTCTCGGCGGCCACGGGCGCCGCGGCCGTGCCGCGGCGTCACCTCTCCAACACTCCTTCGAGCAAGAGCCGGACCACCCGACCCGAGGACGGCACCGACTGGCCCTGCAGCCGCCGGAGCGTGTCCCACGTCTCCCACCCGGCGGCGACATCCAAGGCGCTGAGCGTGTCGGCCCGGCGCACGCGGGAGACCCGCGTGAGCTCTTGCTCGAAGAGCTCGGCGACCTGTGCCCGCAACAATCCGTGCTGCAGCGCCAGTCCGTTCGCGATCGGAGCCGAGGTGCTGGCCAGGCGGTCCGCCACCCGCCGGATGGGCGCGATCGCCTCGAACACCGTGGCGCGGTTCTCCACCAAGGCGCGGATGCGCGCTCCGAGGCCGCCGGTCGTGCGGAGCTTCACGTACAGGTGCGCCGTACGCTGGATCTGCCGGTCGACGGCCGCCGCGTGCAGCGACTCGATGTCCTCGGTCAGGCGGAACACGGTGCGCACCGAGATGCCGGACTGGTCGGCGATCTGCTGCGCGGTCGGAGCGGGGTTACCCGACTGAATCAAATCGAGGAGGGCGTCGACAGCCCGCTCGTACGAATTCAGGCGCCGCAGCGTCCGGCCGTCGAGCTCGCTCGGTGTTTCCCCGGTCGGTGCCGCTACCGTCCTGTCCACCTTTCTCACTCTACGTTTTGACACATAGACTGTCAATAGAAGATCTGGTCTGGCATGGGTCCGACGCTCGCCGCGTTCATTCCGATGCGTGCAATCTCTGCAGATCGAGCTCGAGGTCGTCCACCAACTCGCCGAGCAGGGCGAGCCGCCGGCTGGTCGGATCCGCCGCGAGGAGACGCTGCGCGTCGTAGGAGCTGACCGGCGCGGCCGCGCAGAGCTGCCACGACGCCGTCTCGGGGTCGCCACGGTCGAAGGGCGTGTCGGCGGAGAGCGCCGGTTCCCCCCCGTGCTCCGAGAGCAACGCACGAATTCGCCGCACCCGCTGCTCCGTGGCAGAGAGCAAGGAGTCACCGGCGTCGAGATCCGTAGCTGGGGCGGGCTCGCTCACCCACGCGCGCGGATAGGGGTCGTCGGGCAACCACTCCTCGACCTCGAGCCTCGCCTCGCCCTGCACGCGCAGGAACCAGCGGCCGTCCGAAAGCCCCACCGCTTCGGTGATCACGCCCCGGGTGCCGAGCCCGGTGCGCACGTCCCCGCCTCCGACTTCCGAGCCGCGCGCAATCAGCACGATGCCCAAGCACCCGTCTCCTTCCAGGCAGTCCTGCGTGAGCACGCGGTAACGCGGCTCGAACACATGCAGCGAGATGGACGAGGACGGGAACAGCACGGCCGACAGGGGGAACATCGGGAGCAGCATCCGGGCCACCTCCCACCCTCTCACGGGTGCGCACGTGAACGCACCGGCCTCACCCCCGGAACTGTCCCGGCGCGAGAAGGACCGGCCTCTCGGCCGGTCCTTCACTGGTTTGTCGTGATTCCTCTTGTACGCAGCCTCGTGGTTCCGGCCTGCGGCGTAGTAGGTGCGGGGGCCGCCTTGTCGGCCGGCCGGCACACGCACCGGCGCGAACGCGGCCTCATTTGTTACGTCGGGCCTCGCGCCACGTGGCTGCTCTGCCGCGTCACCGATACGGACATCGGTGACGCATTCTCAACCCGGCGGACCGGCCTCCTCGGTCGAGCGTGTCGATGCCATCGGCAGCTCCTTTCCGATTCGGGGCAACTGCGGGTGCTCCGGTTGCCGCTCGTTGGTGGCTCTAGTATCCGCCTCCGCCCATGGGCTGTGAACCCCAAGCGAACAGGACATTTGCGAAGCTCCTGGTGAGCCACTCGCCCCCTCGAGAACTTCATCCAATCGTGACGAAGCGGCCGACGCCGCGCCCGACGACGGCGCCTACGCTCTGCCGATGGCACTCCCCGCACCCAAGGAGAACACGACCGCGATCGTCACGGGCGCATCGTCGGGCATCGGCGCCGCCATCGCCCGCCAACTGGCCGGCCGAGGGCACGGGGTGACCCTCGTCGCTCGCCGCGAAGCCCGGTTGAAGGAGCTCGCCGACGAAATCGCCCAGGCCCACCGGGTCCGGGCGGA
>JBPYFR010000159.1:0-2964 GCA_051985685.1 Acidimicrobiales bacterium | reverse complement strand
GACCGGTCGCGCTCACTGGCGAAGTAGGCGAGGGCGAGGAAGGCGACGACCGACGGGCCGGCGAGGTCCAGCGCCCAGAGGGCCGCCCGGACCCCGGAATCTATGTGAGGCGCGTGCGCTGCAAGTGTCGTCTCCATCCCGGCCGAGACGGCGAGCAGCGCGATGAAAGAGAGGATCCATACAACTGTCCGCACTCCGAACAGGTACGCCAGGACCGGGGTGATGCCCGCCCAGGCCGCTACCGCGCTTCCGTTGGCGAACCCACCCAGGCTCCACTGCAGGGCGAAGGGCAGCACCAGCATCAGCACGAGCTGGAAAGTACGGATGAGACGGAATCGCTTGGTGCGGGCAAAAGCCACAAGGCAGGCGACCACAGCGAGCTGATAGCCGAACGGGATGGCCGCCGACTGCGGAAGTCCTACGGCCAGATAGATCGCTACCCACACGAACGCCATGACCGCGAGCAGACCAGCAACGAGCGTGAACATCGCCTTGTCGAGGCGCTCGTCTTCGGTGTCCTCGGAGGCGGCTCCTATGGCGGCTAGGCGCTCAAGTGAAGATGGCAGCCTATCCGTCCAGGGCATACCACCAGCGTGGCAGGGGACCGACTAGGCATCAACCGAGTGTCGGTAGGTCGGCGACGTGGTGACTTCGGCCGGTCCGTTGCGCTGAACGCGAGATGCCGAGCGCGGGAGGGTCTGGTCCTCAACGGCCGATGCGAAGCAACGCAGTCCGGCACGACCGCCTGCCTGGTCGGGGCCAACCGGTACGGTGAGAAGACATGAGAGCTCCGGGACGACTATTGGCGTCGGGTCGAGACGCCGAGATATTCGAGTACGGGCCTCGGCTGGTTCTCCGGCGCTCACGTGGCGGCCGCTCCATGGCTCACGAAGCTCGGACTATGGACTACCTCCACGGTCAGGGCTACCCAGTCCCCGCCGTAGAAGAGATCAGCGCCGATGGAGCCGACCTCGTGATGGAGCGGGTCGACGGACCTTCGATGGTCGAGTCCTTGGGGCGTTCCCCCTGGACGGTCCGCCGCCAAAGCGCTGTCCTCGCCGACCTCCACCACCAGCTCCACGATGTCCCATCACCTGACTTCCTCGGGCCGGCACAGATCGGACATGGTGATCGTGTCCTACATCTCGACCTCCATCCCCTCAACGTCATCATCGGGCCGAGGGGTCCCGTAGTCATCGACTGGACCAGTGCCTGTCTCGGCAACCCCAATATCGACGTCGCGCTGGCCTGGCTGTTGATGTCGGCGGGTGAGATCCCGGGAGGTCGGGTCATGGCCAAAGTGCTCGGCTGGGGACGGGCCCTGCTCGTCAACGGCTTTGTCGGCCATTTCGACAAGGTCCAGGTCGCCTCACAGCTTCGAGAAGTGGTCGCGTGGAAGGTCAAGGATCCTCACATGAGCGAGCGCGAGATCCGGGCCATGTGGCACGTCGTCGAACGCGCCCAAACACACGGTTGACGGGGCGGGGTCGCCGACGGTCGGCGCTGGGCACCCGCCCGGCGTTCGGGGCGACCCTGGCCGGGTTCGGGCCCAGATCTTCGGGGGCAGCCACCAGTCCGGGCACTAGAGAGCGATCTGGTCGGGCAGATCGGACATCCCGGAGCGGCGGCCGTATCCGACATCCGGCATTTCCGAGTGCCTCTTACCGGCACCCGAGGACGCCACATGGCGCCGTATCGTCGGAGACCGTCTCGTTCGTAGACACTCCGGCCATGAGGGCGGTGGCTAAGGCTTGGGATAGTCACGGCTTGCTGCCTCCACCATGACGGAGTTCGAGGCGGAGACGCACTCGCTCGACAAGCACCGCGACCCGACCGAGGCGCCCGTCGTCCGGTCCTTGGCCGCCCAAGTCGTCGCCCAGTACGGCGGTGACCTCAGCCGGATGGGGCGCGCTCTCGGGATCTCGAACGCGACCTGGGTCGGTGGTGGCCTCGCCGTGCGAATCGCGAACACCCCAGTCGTCAGCAGCATGGCCGCCGAGGTCGCGCTCGTGCGCGCACTGCCGCCAGAAGTGGGACACCCGAAGATCCTCGGGGTGGGCACGATCGACGGTCACGACTGGATCGTGACCGAGGAGGTTCGAGGCCAGAACCTGCACGAGGCGTGGCCCACGCTGACACCCGAGGAAAGGCGACGAGCGATCCACCAGCTATGGGCGCGCGTGCGGGTTGTGCACCACGACACCCCCTCGCTCCGTCCGCTCGTCCCATCCCACGCGGGCTTCATACCGGCAACACCTGATGACGCCACTGCCGCGGCCGATCGCGTCAGTGCTGCGTTGAATCTGACGGACGTGCAGCGGTCGCGGTTCCACGAGATCATCGGCGACTACTACCGAGCCGCGCCCGTCGTCGAGCAGGTCGTCAACCACGGCGACCTCGCGCTGATGAACGCGCTGTGGGACGGCGAAGTGGTCGCCCTCCTCGACTTCGAGTTCGCCGTGCTGGGCCCGGTGGAGATCGACCTGTGCCGGTTGGTGTGCGAGGCCCTGGTGTCCGAGGATGGGCAGCGGTCCGACAACGACGCTGGCGCCGCCGGGTTCGCCATCGCAACTCGTGAACGGGATCCAGTCCACGGTCGCGCGCTGCTCCGAGGTGCCGCGGTGCTCGACCAGCTCCGCGACCTCGAGATCTGGCTCGGCCGCGACCGAGTCGAAGACTGGCGCCCGGACCTGCTGCTCACCGGCTTGCTCGAGACGGACGGCGGCTACCTCGAACCCGCGCTCACATGAGTCGCGGGTCATGCGTCCGGCGCAGCAACCTTGAGCAGGTAGCCGAGTAGAGCACTAAGACCGACGGGCCTCTTTGCCGATCTGGCAGCGCGACCTCTGCGCTGCCCCACATGCCCGGTTCTGAGAGCGCATACGTGCCGATGTCGCGCGGTCCGCCCGGCCGAGACCCGCTCGGAAATACCGCTAGCGGCGGGATACCGGTGGCACCCGGATC
>JBPYFR010000158.1:0-2652 GCA_051985685.1 Acidimicrobiales bacterium | reverse complement strand
GTAACTCGAAGCAAGCATCAAGGCTCCTTTTCTTGGCTATGGTTCGCCCGGGTCGACTGGCCGCAACGAACGTAGCAGACTCGTCGCTCCGTCCCGTATGACGGTCTGACCGAGCGGACTGTCTGATACCGAGCGGGCTCTCTGATCCGCTGGGCGTCCGGCCGGCTCAGATCCCTCGTTCTGCCTTGAGCCGCCCGCTCCGACAGGCTTTCGCGAAGGTCTCGTAGTCCCGCTCGTTCTGGTCGGCGTAGGCCTCAGCGAATTGGACCAGCGCCTTCTCGAACGCCGGGCTGTTGCCTAGATACGACGCGAGTGCGAAGCGATCCCCCGAACGGGAGTGGGCGCGGGCGAGCGTGTGGGCGCACAGCCCTCCGTAGGCCTTCATCCCAGCCGGGATCGCGGCCTCCACGTCCACCGAACCTTTCCAGTCCTGGAGCTGCCGGATGTAGTAGTCCCGGTTCACCCCGTCCGGCCCGGTCACGCGCTGCCAGCCCAGGAAGATGTCGCTGGCGGCCTGCATGAGCCTCTGGCCGGCGACGACCCGGGCGCCGTGGTTGTCGTACTTGCTCTTCTTGGTGAAGCGCTCGAGCACCGATGCCTCGGCCTCCTTGGCCTGCAAGAACAGGACGTCGTCGGGGCGGGCCCCGTGCAGCAGGACGATCCAGGCCCGGGTGCCGACGCTGCCGACGCCCACGACCTTCCGGGCCAGCTGGCTGAACGTGAAGTGCTCCAGGAGCTGCCGCCGGTCCGTCGACAGGGTGGACCGGTAGCGGCGTACCACGTCGTGGAACGAAGTGATCAATGTGTCGGCCTCGATCTCGGGGAACAGCTGCTCGGCCGGGACGACGAGCGGGGGGTCGCTGATGATGCGCCGCTGCCCGTCGTCATCCACGTAGGTGAGCTTGTTGAGCGCCTTCATGCTGTCCTTTGTCTCGGCCTTCTTGACGACCTTGTCTGCTGTCGCGGCGATGTGCTTCGCGTCCTTCGACCCGCGCGTCGCTTCGGCCTTGACGAGTTGGAGCCCGGTGTCGACGTCCACGTGCGAGTACCAGACGTCCAAGTTGCTCATGGTCGCCATCTGGCGCACCGCCTCGCGGTAGACCTGACCCAGGTTGAGGACCGTCTCCGCGCTCACCGCCTTGCTGAAGCCGTTCTGTCGTGCCGCGACCACGAAGCTGGCCGCCAGCCGCTTCAGGTCCCATTCCCATGGTCCGGGCAGGGTCTCGTCGAAGTCGTTGCAGTCGAACACGAGGTTTCGTTCGGGAGACCCAAAGATGCCGAAGTTGGACAGGTGGGCATCTCCGCAGACCTGCGTCGTGATTCCGGAGCGGGGCGTCGTCGACAGATCGGACGCCATGATCAAGGCCGCCCCCCGGTAGAAGGTGAAAGGCGAGACGAGCATGCGTCCGTAGCGAATTGGGACAAGCTCGGGCACGCGTGTCTTCGCCTGTTCCTCGAGCAACGCCACCGGGTCCGGCCGGTCGGGTGCCGGCTCGAACTCTGCCTGGCGGCTCCGGGGCACCTTGGCCCGGGCCTCCTTCCCCCTGGCCTTGCGCTCGTCCTCGCTCAGGTGCACCACCTCGGGAATCGAGTCCGCCACCCGAACCGCTTGGTCTACAGCCATGGTCGCCCTCCTCCCCTGGCGTCATCACGGGAACGCCAGGCTGACAGAGAGGCTACGCCAGTCGGCGACGCACCTTTCCAAGTCGGCGACGCACCTTTACAGCCGCGCTCACGACGCCCCAGCACAGGTGTCACGCGGCGTCACGCTGCGCTTCCCCATCGCGCGGCGACCCGACAACCGCCAAAACGCCCCTACCCTCCAACAAGCGACAATGCGTAACAATGACGAGTAGGGCGCCGGCCCCACCGAAGCACCTGGTCGCCGTCGCCTCGCCGTAAGAGGCGAAGACGCCGAGGAGCCGCCAGTGACCGTGGACTACGAGGACGGCAGCGCCTCCGAGGGCGTGCCCTCCGAGGTGGTCCCGGGTCCCACTCCGGCGGCTACGGCGCCATCGGCGCCCGCGCCCGCGACCTCGGCTCCGCCGGGGAGACGCCGAGAACGTTTCGGTGCCCCGATCGCGCACCTCGTCTCTGCGATTCGCTCCAGCGACGACGCCGCCATCGAAGCGGCCGTCCTCCAGGTGAGCCGGAAGCGACGATGGCTGGCCCCCCTGGCCCTCGCCGTGAGCGCCATCGTGCTGATGATCCAAGGAGTCAAGCTGCTCTTCACCAACTGGCGCCTCACGTTGGTGCAGGTCCTGCCGGCCATGTGGATCTGGTTGGCCATGCTCGACATCAAAGCCCACGTGCTCCACGGGAGGCAGTTCCACGTCATCCAGGGCCCCGTTCTCATCCCCGTCGTGCTGGGGGTGACCGCGCTCACCGCAGCGAGCTTCTACCTGAACGCAGTCTTCGCGTTCGCAATCTCCGAGCCCGGCCAACCGGAGATCCGCCCTTCATTCGGACGGGCCCGCCGGCACCTGCCGGTGATCCTGGCCTGGGGGTGCGCCGTCGGCCTCGCACTCTCGTTCTCCACCCTCGTCGTGACCCGCTGGGGACAACGGCCCTTCGTCATCAGCCAGAGCATCGTCGTCGGCGTCATGATGTTCTGCTACCTGGCTGTGCCGGCCCGCCTCGTCGGCGTCGAGA
>JBPYFR010000157.1:0-28878 GCA_051985685.1 Acidimicrobiales bacterium | reverse complement strand
AGGTGGGTTCAGCAGAACGGCTCGCCCCGGTTGCGCAAGGCGTTGGAGACAAATCTCTTACGGTCTGCCATGGGGGTCTACCGCGACGAGCGCCTGGCTCAGGAGCGTCCGCACGGTGGATGGCGCTGGCTTCCACCGGACCTCGAGCTCAAGTCAATCGTGAACCCGACCGAGGAGGCTCTCGATGCCCTCCTCGCCACTCGCGAGCGGTACCCGGATTCGAGCTCATTCCTCCACTACCACCAAGCGACCCGTACTCCCATGATCGTCTCGACCTTTCTGGATCGCTCTATCTATGCACCAGCGTCGAGCGTGCGTGAGGCGCGCCAGGAGGAACACGACAGCCAGGACTGGATTGTGTAACCCCCCCCACGGACTGAGCGCCACGCCACGAATGTGACCGTCGGAACCGAGGGCGCGATCGCGCACGACGGGCCCGAAGTGTCCGACCGTTCATTGGGGTGCTCGCCGCGGTCGCCTCTGCCACGCTGAGCGGTGCGGTCGGCCGCGCCGTCTCGGTGGAGGTCCACGTGTCGAGCGGGCTGCCTGGCTTTACCATCGTCGGGCTGCCGGACGCCGCGGTCCGAGAGGCGCGCGACCGCGTGCGCGCCGCGGTCCTCTCGAGCGGCCTGGCCTGGCCGCTGCGGCGGGTCACGGTCAACCTGGCCCCTTCGGGCGTGCGCAAGGGAGGCGCCGGGCTCGATCTGCCCATCGCCGTCGGACTGCTCGTCGCCTCCGGCGAACTCGACCCCGCCTTCACCGAGGGTTTGGCCTTCTGCGGCGAGCTTGGGCTCAACGGGTCGCTCCGTCACGTGCCCGGGATGATCGCGTTGGCGGACGCGACAGCACCGCTGGAGCTGGTGGTCCCCTTCTGTGATCTGCGGGAGGCGGCGCTCGTGCGGGGCGTCGCCGCCCACGGAGCCGCGACGCTGTTCGAGCTCGTGCGTGTGCTGCGGGGTCAGTCTGCGTGGCCAGTGCCGCCGGCGAGCGAGGGTCCCCCGCCTCTTCCGGTCTCCCCCGACCTCGCCGACGTGCGGGGCCAACTCCTGGGCCGCCGTGCGCTCGAGGTTGCTGCCGCAGGGTCGCACCACCTGCTCATGATCGGGCCGCCGGGATCCGGGAAGACCATGCTGGCCGAACGCGTGCCCGGCCTGTTGCCCGTGCTCGGCCCGTCCGAGGCCCTCACTGTCACGCGCATCCACTCGGCCGCCGGCGCCCCGCTGCCCGAGGGCGCGCTGATGGCGAGTCCTCCTTTCCGCGCCCCTCACCACCAGTCGACCACGGTCTCGATGATCGGCGGCGGGAGCTGGTCGTTACGGCCGGGCGAGGTGAGCCTCGCCACCCACGGCGTCTTGTTCCTCGACGAACTGGGTGAGTTTCCGGTCGCCGCACTCGAAGCGCTCCGCCAGCCCCTCGAGGAAGGAGTGATCCGGGTGAGCCGCGCCGGTGGCACCGTCACCTTTCCGGCGGACTTCCTTCTCGTCGCGGCGATGAACCCGTGCCCGTGCGGAGAGGGCGTGTACGAGGGCGCCTGCTCCTGCACCGAAGCGTCGAAAGCGCGCTACCGACGCCGGATCTCCGCTCCGCTGCTGGACCGCTTCGATCTCGTGGTCCCCTTGCGTCGTCCCCAACCCGAGGAGCTCCTCTCGGCCGATCCCGGCGAATCCACGGCCGCGGTCGCCGCCCGTGTCGCCGGGGCCCGGGCCCGGCGAGCCGACCGGGTGCGGGCCGGTGGGGGGGAGCCCGCGCTCGGCGCCGAGGGCGCGGCCCTGTTGGCGGCCAAACTGCGGACCGGTGAGCTCAGCGCGCGCGGGCTCCACAAGGTTTCCCGCGTCGCCCGAACGGTGGCCGACCTGTCCGGGGCGGACGACGTGTCCTTCGACCATGTGTGCGAGGCCCTCACCTTGCGGGCGGGCCGGAGCGCCGTGGTGTCGTGAGCACCGGCTCCGGCGAGGCGCTCGACCTGCCCGAGGAGGCCTACGCCGCTTCCTTGGCGTCGGACCCGGACATCGGCCCGGCCACGCTGCGCGAATTGCTGGCCCAGGACCCGCCGTCGGAAGCCTGGCGCCGAACGACGACCGGTTCGGTGGGGGACGTGGCGGCCGGGTGGGCCCGCCTCGCCCGCATCGGGATCACGGTGCTCCTGCGCGGGCACTCCGAATATCCGCCGAGGTTGGCCGGCGACCCGCGTGCGCCCTCTGTGCTCTTCTGCCTGGGCGATGCCGTCGCGCTGCGAGAGACGCCGACCGCGGCCGTGGTCGGCACGCGGGCACCGACGCGTTATGGCATCGGCGTCGCGGCGCAGCTCGGCGCTGATCTCGCCGCGGCCGGCGTGAGCGTCGTGTCGGGACTCGCGCTCGGCATCGACGGCGCGGCCCACGAGGGCGCGTGCGCCGCCGGGGCATCGCCCATCGGCGTCGTGGCAGGCGGTCTGGACGACCCGTACCCTCGGCGTCACGCCCGGTTGTGGGAGCGTGTGGCCGAACGGGGCGTCGTGGTGTCGTCGTCGCCGCCGGAGGTGCGCACCGAAAAGTGGCGCTTTCCGGTGCGCAACCGTCTGTTAGCCGCGCTCAGCGACGTGGTGGTGGTGGTCGAAAGCCGCCACCACGGCGGCTCTCGGCACACGGTCGACGCCGCGCTGGCCCGGGGGGTGCCGGTCGGCGCCGTTCCCGGTTCCATACGCAGCGCCACCTCCGAAGGCACCAACGCACTGCTGGCCGAGGGAGCCTTCCCGGTGTGCTCTGTGGGCGACGTCCTGGTCGCGCTGTCCCTCGCCGGGGCGGCCGTTCCGGGGCCACCACCGCGCCGCCGCCCAACCGACCCCGAGCTCGGAGAGGACCGCCGCCTCTACGAGGCGCTGTCGTCGGAGCCGGTCTCCCTCGACGAATTGGTCCGGACGACCGGCCTCGGCCTGACCGCACTCTGCGCCGGGCTCGAGCGGCTGGCCCGAGCCGGCGCGGCGCGCGGCGTCGGCGGCTGGTGGGAGAGGGCGTGACGCACGCGTGGGAGTCGGACGCTCCACCCGAACGGCACGAGCTACGACACGGAGGGCACCGTGGAGCAGGATGGGGCGGTGATCGTGGCGGACAGGACCGAGGCTCCCGATGCGTGAAGCGGGACCCAGCCTCGATGCGCTGCTGAGCCGGGCCGAGCATCGCGCGCCGTGGCAGCCCGAAGACACGAAGTCGGGAGCGCGGTTCGAGCGCCTTGAGATCGACGGTGAACCATACGTGCTCAAATACCAAGACCCGCGGGACGACTGGTTGCTGCGCGCGACCGGCGACAGCGGCCGCTCCTATGTCCGCCTCTGGGAGAGTGGTCTCCTCGATCGCCTGCCCCCGGTCCTCGACCACGCGGTCGTTTCCGCGGCGTACGACGGAAAGGTGGGGAAGGTGTTGTTGCGCGACGTAAGCGACGCCCTGCTCCCGCCCAATGCCCCATTCACCTGGGTACAGCACGAACGGTTCCTCGACCACATGGCCGCGTTGCATGCCGCGTTCTGGGGCTGGCGCGACGACGTCGGGCTGACGCCACTCGACCGGCGCTACCTGCTGTTCTCCCCGCAGGTCGCGGCGGCGGAGACGGCCCGGGACGACGTTGCGCTTGTCCCGACCGTGATGGCGCAGGGGTGGCGGCGCTTGCCCGAAGTTGCACCCGGCATGGCGGACGTGCTTCTGCCGCTCCTGGCCGATCCTTCGCCGTTGACACGAGCGATCGCCCGATTGCCCCACACGCTCGTCCATGGGGACTGGAAGGCTGCCAACCTCGGCAGCCACTCCGATGGGCGCACCGTCTTGCTCGACTTCGGAGAGGCGCCGGGGGAGGCGTCTCCTCTGGCTGACCTGTCCTGGTACCTCGCGCTCAACGCCGCGCTGTTGCCCGAACCCAAGGACGCCGTGTTGCGGACGTACCGGCGCGCGCTCGAGGGGCATGGAGTGACCACCGCGAACTGGTGGGACGACGCGGTGGCGCTCGAACTGCTGGGGTGCATGGTCCAATTCGGGTGGGAGAAGGCGCTCGACGGTCCCAGCGACGAGCTCGCATGGTGGGAGGAGTGGGTCGCCCGCGGCGCACGACTTCTCTCGCCCGCCGCGTCCCGCAGACACGCTCGTTGAGCCGCCGCTTGCGCTGCCGGCTGCAGCCGTCAGACGCCGAGGCTCGAGGACGCGGCTGCTTCGAAGAGACGATGGGGGAGAAGGCGTTTGGCCGGGATACCCGCCCGTTCATTCAGCTTTCCGACTGAGACCCGCCGACGAGGGTGCCGAGCAGCCAAGACGCGCTCCACTGCGGCAGCCGCGTCTTCGGGACGCGATCCGTTCTCTTCATCGCGTTCCATCGAGGAGATGGCCTTGTTCGTCGCCGCCGCGTAGGCGTCACCGGCACCAGCGGTCACGGTGTGACGGCTGGCGGTGAATTCGGTGCGGAAGTTCCCCGGCTCAATGAGCGTCACGTGGACACCGAACGGTTCGACCTCGTACGCCAACGCCTCGGCGTAACCCTCCATCGCAAACTTGCTCGCGCTGTAGAACGCTTGGAAGGGCAGCGCGATCAGGCCGCCGAGAGAGCTGATGAGCACCACGCGACCACCGCCTTGCCCGCGCATCGCCGGCAGGGCGTACTGGACGACTCGCACCGCTCCCCAGAAGTTCGTCTCGAGCTGCGCTTTGGCCAGGTCGATGGACGTGTTCTCCGCTGCACCCGCGAGGCCCCATCCAGCGGACGCGACAACCGCATCGAGGTGGCCGTGCTCCTCCAGGACGGCGGCGACCCCGCCGCGCACGTCTTCGTCGCTGTCGACGTCCATCTTCAGCGGCTGCCAGCCGTCGGACGAGCTCGTGCGCCTGCTCGCTCCGATCACCGTCCAACCGCCCCGATGCAGGCGATCGGCGCATGCTCGCCCGATTCCGGTCGAGGCCCCGGTTATCAACACGACCTTGGCCACTGCCGTTTCCTCCTGACGTCGGCGAGATGCTACGTGTCCGGGGCCGACGCTGCCGATTTGACTGACTTCGAGCAGACGCCGGCGAACCGTCCTGTATGCAGGAATGACGCGTGAAGCCGCACGGAGATGACGGCTGTGCACGCCCTGCAGCGCCCTAGTGTGCATCGCCGTGGAGGGAAGACTCCTCGAAACGGACGATGCCGCCCGGATGCGGGAAGCAGCAGCCCGGGCCGAGGCTGAGGGCGCCGGCGCGGTCTTCCTGAGTTCGGGGCCCCTGGGCGACCCGTTCGTCCTGGCCGCCGCGCTCAGCTCCTCCACCCGCCGCGTGTGGCTCGGCGTCCGAGTACGACTGTCCGCCGCCGAGCGACACCCCACGATGCTGGCCCGGGAGGCCACGAGCCTGGACCTCGTCTGCGAGGGCCGGACCGTGCTCTGCTTCCTGCCGCCGTTCGACGACGGCCTCGCCGAGGCGATCGCCCTCTGCCGCGCCCTGTGGCGCGACGGCGTGGCCGAGCACGGAGGTCCCGAGTACCCGGTGGCGGGTGCGGTCAACCGGCCTCGCCCCCAGGGCCGTGGTCCGCAGGTCGCGCTGGACCTGACCGAGGAGGGCGCCGCGCCTCCCACCGGGATCCTCGCCGCCGCGGACCTGCTCCTCCGTCCTACGGGCGAAGCGAATCGGATCCTCGTGGAGAGCGCGTGAGCCAGCGGCTGGAGGCACGGCCGGCGCTTGCCGACACGGCTGTGACCGGCCACCACCTCCCCGCGTTGAACGGGTTGCGGGCCGTGGCCGTCGCGGGTGTGGTGGCGTACCACCTCCAACTCGGGTGGGCCAAAGGCGGTTACCTCGGCGTCGATCTGTTCTTCGTCCTCTCCGGGTTCCTCATCACCACGCTGCTGCTCGAGGAGTGGGTCGGCGCCGACCGGATCGATCTGGTGGCGTTCTGGGGCCGCCGCGCCAAGCGGTTGCTGCCGGCGCTCTTCCTCGTGGTGGCAGCGCTCGCGCTCTACTTCGTCCTCAACGCGTACCTCGGCGGCCCGGGCGCCAACGGACTGGTCGACCTGTCCGCAGTGCGCGGCGATGCGATCTCGACGCTGCTGTATGTCAACAACTGGCACTCCATTTTCACCCACCAGTCGTACTTCGCGCAGTTCTCGACGCCCTCGCCGTTCCAGCACACGTGGTCGCTCGCGATCGAAGAACAGTTCTACCTGGTCTGGCCGCCCTTGTTGCTCCTCCTCCTGCACACGTTCCGTCGATCGTGGCGCTCGGCGGGAAGGATCCTGACCGTCACCCTCGGGCTTCTCTCCTCGCTGCTTATGGCGGTCATGTTCAACCCCGGCGTCGATCCCTCCCGGGTCTATTACGGGACCGACACCCGTCTCTTCGATCTCATGGCCGGAGCGACGCTCGCGTTCGTCGCGGCGGCGCGACCTCAGCCGGGTCTCTCCGCGCGTCGCGCCCTCCACGTGGTTGCGCCGGTGGCCGCCGTGGCGCTCGGGGTGTTCTGGGCCACCGCCGGGACCGCCGCCGGTCTCCCGACGAACTTCATGTTCGAGGGCGGGTTCCTGATCTGCGCCGTGTTGGGGGCAGTTCTGGTCGCCGACGCGAGGCTCATCGAGCCGGGCCGGTTCTCGCGGGTGCTCGCGCTGAAGCCGATGGACTTCATCGGCACCATCTCGTACGGCATCTACCTGTGGCACTGGCCGGTCATCGTGTACTTGAACGGCGCCCGCACCGGCCTCTCCGCCTGGCCGCTCGACCTGGCCCGCATTGCCGCGACCCTGGCGTTGTCGACGGCCAGCTACTACTTGGTGGAGCGGCCCATCAGGCAGGCCCGTCTGCGGGGATGGGTGCGGTACTGGGGCGCCCCCCTCGCCGGCGTCGGCACTGCGGTCGTCATGGTCGTGGCCACCATTCCCGCCGTGGCCGATCCCGCCAGCGTCGCCGCCACCACCCACGTCTCGTCGGAGCCGGGTGCAACGGTGCCTGGCGCGGGCGGCTGGAAGGGCCAGCAACCGATCCGCCTCGCCACGCCTCCCTCGAAGACCGCACCGCTGCGGGTCATGGTGATCGGGGACTCGGTCATGCACGACGCGTCCTTCGGGATCACGGCCGCCCTGACCGCGACGGGCGAGGTCAACGTGGCGACGAAGACGTTCGACGGCTTCGGGCTCGTGACGGCGGCGGACTGGCGGACGTCGCTGCCGGACCTGATCCGCCAGACGGGCGCGCAGATCATCATCGCGTCGTGGAGCTGGGACCAGGAAGGGCCTACGACCCCCAACGCGCTGCACCAGCCGGCGCAGTACGAGCGACTGCTCAGCAGCGCGGTCTCCCTCATGCTGACTCCGGGCAATGGCGTCGAAGGTGTGATCTTCACCGAGTTTCCCCCCTCGGGCACGCTCGTTGCCACCAGCGCTGTATCCAACCGGCAGCGCGAGGCCGGCGTAGTGGCGTGGAACGTGATCGCGGAGAGGATGACCCGGCTCTACCCGGGCAGGGTGATGTACCTCCCGCTCGCCGACTCCATTCTCCTGCACGGCCGCTTCTCCACCTGGCTTCCGCCGGAGGGTGCCCCGCACGCGCCCCCAGCGCAGTGGACCCGCGTCCGCAGACTGGACAACGTGCACCTGTGCCCGGAGGGCAGCGCGCGCCTCGGCAACGCGGTCCTGGCCGACATGACCGCCATCTTCGGTCTGGCGCCGGCCGGCGCCTCGTGGGCACAGGGGTCTTGGATCAGCAATCCGAACTTCAACGACCCGCCCGGCGCGTGCCCCGACGACCATCCCCCGAGCTCCTGACTGCACTTGGCCGACCACCTCACCGCGTAAGCCGACCACCCCACCACGTAAGACCGCCGCGCCGGTCCTAAGCTGGCGCGGTGCCGACGACACGTATGGAGAGCGACAGCATGGGGGAGATCGAAGTCCCGGCTGACCGGTACTGGGGTGCGCAGACGCAGCGCTCGCTGCACCACTTCGACATCAGCACCGAGACGATGCCCAAACCGATCATCAGGGCGTTCGGGATACTCAAGGGCGCCTCGGCTGCCGTCAACCACGACCTCGGCAAGCTCGACGACGAGGCGGCCGGGCTGATCGAGCAGGCGGCGGCCGAGGTGGCGAAGGGTGCACTCGACGAGCACTTCCCGCTCCGCATCTGGCAGACGGGGAGCGGGACGCAGACCAACATGAACGCCAACGAGGTCATCTCCAACCGGGCCATCGAGCTCGCCGGAGGGGTGTTGGGGTCCAAGCAGCCCATCCATCCCAACGACCACGTCAACATGTCGCAGTCGTCCAACGACACCTTCCCCACCGCCATGCATATCGCCGCCGTGGAGGAGATCGTGCACCGGTTGCTCCCCTCGGTGGCCGCTCTGCGTGACGCGCTGCACGACAAGGAGGTCCAGTACGCGGACGTCGTCAAAATCGGGCGCACCCACTTGATGGACGCCGTGCCCCTCACCCTGGGTCAGGAGTTCTCGGGCTACGTCGCGCAGCTGAGCGCGGACATCGAGCGGATCGAGCAGACGCTGCCCGGGCTCTACGAGCTGGCGTTGGGCGGGACGGCCGTCGGCACAGGCCTGAACAGCCCGCCCGAGTTCGGTGTGCGTGTGGCCCGGGTCATCGCGGACATGACGGGGCTGCCCTTCGTCAGCGCGCCGAACAAGTTCGCCGCACTGGCCGCCCATGACGCGTTGGTGTTCACCCACGGCGCGCTGCGGACGCTCGCCGTGTCGCTGATGAAGATCGCCGACGACCTGCGCTGGCTGGGGTCGGGGCCGCGCAGCGGCCTGGGGGAGCTGGTGCTCCCGGAGAACGAGCCCGGTTCGTCCATCATGCCGGGCAAGGTCAACCCGACCCAGAGCGAAGCGATGATCATGGTGGGGATCCAGGTCATCGGCAACGATGTCGCGGTGACGACGGCGGGAAGCCGCGGCAACCTCGAGCTGAACGTCTGCAAGCCCGTCATCGCCCACAACGTCATGCAATCGATCGCGCTGATGACGGACGCGTGCAGGGGTTTCCGCGTCTTCTGCGTCGAAGGGCTGAGGCCGAACTTCGAACAGATCGAGCGACATTTGAGAGACTCGTTGATGTTGGTCACCGCGCTCACCCCCCTGATCGGCTACGACAGCGCCGCGAAAGTCGCGAAGAAAGCCCACGCCGAGCGGATGACGCTGCGGGAGGCCACACTCGAGCTCGGTCTGCTCACGGGGGAGCAGTTCGACCTCGCCGTCCGTCCCGAGGACATGACGCACCCATGACCGAGCCCGTACTCCCGGCGGACGAGGTCGACGCCGCCCTGGCCGAACGACAGCTGCAGTGGACCCGCGACGGCGACGAGCTCAAGACCTCGGTCAAATTGGCCGACTTCGCAGCCGCGCTCAACTTCGTGAACGCAGTGGGTGCCGCCGCCGAGGCCGCCAACCACCACCCCGACATCGACATCCGCTGGAACCGGGTGAACCTGACCCTCAGCACCCACGACTCTGGGGGCATCACGAGGTTCGATCTCGCGCTGGCCGCGGCCATCGATAACCTCCGGCCGGCCGCCGACGCCAGCTGAGTCAGCGCTGCGCGGGTTCCAGCAGCTCCCGACGCAGGGCCTCGATGAGCCCGGGTCCGGCCCCCTGGGCGGCGACGTACGCCCCCGCGGACTCGTGCCGCTCCCGCAGATGGGCGAGCAAGAGCTCCATCTGGGCCGGGTTGGCGGAAAACACCTCGTCGATGTTCTCAATCACGTCGCGGCTCTCGGGGTACTTGACGAGGAGCTTGGCCCGCAGCCGGGTCATGGCGGCGCCGCTCAGCGCGTAGTCCGAGACGACGATCTCCTCGTCCACCCCGAGCAGCGACAGCACCATCGCCGAGAGCACGCCGGTGCGGTCCTTGCCGGCCGAGCAGTGGAAGACGGCCGGCAGCGCGTCCGGGGCGGCCAGGACCTCGAGGGCGGCGACGATCTGCGGCCCGGCGTCCCGCAGCATCTCCTGGTACTGCGAACCGAGCAACCCGGGGCGGCGGTCGAACTCCTCGGGGTCGGGCAGCCTCTCGATGATGGGGAAGTGGTGGAACGCGACGGGGTGCGCGTCGACGTCGTACCGGCCGCGCTCGAGCTCGTCGCCGGAGCGCAGGTCGACGACGGTGCGGATGCCGAGCGACCGCAGGACCTCTAGGTCGGCTTCCGTCAGGTCACCGAGCCCGTCGGCCCGGAAGAGCACGCGCCAACGCGTTCGCATCCCGCCTTCGGCCGGGTAGCCGCCGAGGTCGCGGAAGTTGACCGCTCCCTCGAGCGCGATCAGGCGCTCCCGCTCCACGGCACGCGTCACATCACGCGACGGGCACGTCCCACATGGGGAACCAGCGCGCCAAGTCGGGCTCCACGGGGAGGTCGGACCCGACCATGGTGCGGACGCGCAGCTCGAGCTCCGTGTCGCGGCGCTCCTTCTCGGCGTCGACGGGCGCGAATGGATAGAACGTGCCCCGCTTGAAGAGATAGACGAGCCGGAAGGCCTTGGCGTCGCCGGGAGCGTCGGGGCCCGGGACGAAGCCGAACACCGACGCCAGCAGTTGAGGGCCCCAGCCGTTCTCCTGGAGCGTCGAGTTCGCCATGTGGATCTTGGTGACGAGCTCCTCGAGGTCCGCGTCGTCGAGGATCAGCCAGCCGTACTCGAACGAGTCGACCGCGTTACGGAAGCCCTCGCCGACCAGCTCGGAGATCTCCTTTTGCGCGTCAGCCGCACCTTGGCCCGGTGGCGGCTTCCAGCACACCCCGGCGTGACCGGACGTCACCAGGCCTCCTGCGCTCTGCAGGGTCAGCGCGGCAGTCGGCAGCGCAAACAGGGCGTCGAGGTTCGCCCGGACCGGCTTGGAGCGGCCCAGGATCGTGTCGAGTAGGCCCACCGGCGCCTCGGTGAGCTGGTTCAGCTGGCCTGGCCGAGCTGGTGCTCCAGGGATTCCAGCTGGGCGAGGCGGCGCTCGAGCGTCGGGTGGGTCCGGAAGAGGTTGCCGAAGCTGAGACCGCCGCCGCCTCCGCCCTGGGTGGCGCCCCTCGCCACGGCCGGAGCGAAGAAGAACGCGTTGAACGGCTCGGCCGCTCTCAGGTCCTTGGTGGGGATACGCCCCATGTCGCCGGTGATCTTGACCAATGCCGAAGCGAGCAGCGCCGGCCGGCCGATGAGCAGTGCACCCGAGCGGTCCGCCGCCAACTCCCGGTACCGCGACAGGGCCATGGTCAAGAGGAAGCTGACGAAGTACACGATGATCGACACCAAGAGGACGATCATCTCGATGAGGGCGGCCTGGCTCTGCTGGTTGTTGCCGCCCCGGCCCCCTCCGAACAGCTCGGAGTAGAACATGACCCGCGTGAGCAGGCCTGCGATCAGGCCCAGCCCGCTGGCGATCGTCATCACGGCGACGTCGCGGTGCGCCACGTGCGAGATCTCGTGGGAGAGCACCGCTTCGACCTCGGGCTCGTCGAGCCGGCGCAGCAGCCCGGTCGTGACGCACACGACCGCCGCCTTGGGACTACGGCCCGTGGCGAATGCGTTGGGCACGTCCGTCTGGGCGATCGCGACCCTGGGTTTGGGCATGTCGGCCAGGGCGCAGAGCCGGTCGACGACGCCGTGGAGCTCCGGCGCCTGCTGCGGCGTCACCTCCTTGGCGTGCATGGCGTACATGGCGATCTTGTCGCTGAACCAGTACTGGAGGAAGAGCAACCCGAAGCCGATGATCAGGACCAGGACCAGGCTGTTGAGCAAGGCAAAAAGGATCCCGATCAACGCCGCGTAGAGGACGACGAGGAAGAACCCCGTCATGAGCATCCGGTAGGTCAGACCTCTATCCGGCTTGATGTTGCGCGAGATTGCCATCAGGCGCTGTCTCCTCCAGTTCTCTGTTGTTCGACCGGCGGCAGTTGTTCCTCGACCGGCGGCAACGCCGCCGCGTCCTTCTCTTCGCCCGGGCCGATCTCGGCCTTCAGGGCGGCGAGCTCGTTGTCCACCTGCGTGCCCGAGGACACCTTGTCGAGCTCCTTCTGGATGTCGTCAACCGGTTGGGTCAGGTCGTCGAGCGCACCCGAAGCCAGCAGCTCGTCGATGGCCCCGGCGCGCGCTTGCATCGAGGCGATCTTGTCCTGGGCGCGCTGCATGGTGGCCCCGGCGCTGCGGGTGGAGTCCGAGATCCCCGACACGGCCTCGCCGACCTTCGTCTGGGCCTCGGCCGCCGTGTAGGAGGCCTTCATGGTCTCCTTCTGGGTACGGAACCGCTCGACTCTGGTCTGCAGCTCCTGCGAGGTCGCCACGAGCTTCTGCTCCTGATCGGTGATCTGGTCGTGCTGCGTCTTCAGCTCGCCCAGCTGCTCGCCCAGCGCGGCCCGGCGCGAGAGCGCTTCCCGGGCCAGGTCCTCGTTCCCCTGTTGCAGCGCCGCCTTCGCCTGCTGCTGCAACTTGTCCCCCTGCTTCTGCAGTGCGCCAGCCTGCAGCTCGATCCGCTTGCGCGCCGTCGCCACGTCGGCCACCCCGCGGCGGACCTTTTGCAGCTGCTCGAGCTGCTTCTCGTAGGAGAGGTCCAGGGTGTCGCGGGGATCCTCGACCTTGTCCAGGGCCTTGTTCGCCTTGGACCGGAAGATGTCCGCGAGGCGTTGGAAAAAGCCTGCCATGGGTACTGAGCATAAGGCCCAGCGGGGGTGGGGTGGGCCCGGCAGCGCCGGGGCGGCCCCCCGCTAAGGTCGGCTCGTGCCCGACCCTCTCTGCCTGCTCTGTGTGCACGCGCACCCCGACGACGAGGCCTCGAAAGGGGCCGCCACGGTGGCCCGATACCACGCCGACGGGGTCCGGACGGTGCTCGTGTGCTGCACCGGGGGTGAGGAGGGCGACATCCTGAACCCGGCTATGGACACGCCCGAAGTGCGGGCCGACCTCCCCCGGATCCGGATGGCCGAGCTCAAGGCCTCGACCGACATCATCGGGTACGACGAAACAGTGCTGCTCGGCTACCGGGACTCGGGCATGCCCGATTCCGAGGCGAACGCCAACCCCGACTCGTTCGCCCAGGCCCCCCTCGACGAGGCGGTCGGTCGCTTGGTCGCCGTCATCCGTCGGGAGCGCCCCCAGGTGATCATCACCTACGGCGATGACCACCGTGGCTACCCCCACCCCGACCACATCCGGGTCCATGACATCTCTGTGCGGGCATTCGACTCCGCCGGTGATCCGGACCAATTCCCGGAGGCGGGACGTCCCTTCACCCCGGCCAAGCTCTACTACTCGGTCTGGCCCGCGGCGCGGTTCCGCCAGATCCACGAGAAGTTCCTAGAGCTCGGCCTGGAGTCGCCTTTCGACGACGAGCGCATGAAACGGATGATCGCCCGCGAGCACGAAGATGTGGTGACGACGACCATCGACATCGACGGGTTCCAGGACGTCCGCCGCGACGCGCTCCGTGCGCACGCGACCCAGGTGGATCCAAACTCCAAGATGTGGTTCGGGCTACCCCCCGAAGTCATGCGCGCGATGGAGCCGACCGAGGGCTTCTTCCTGGCGCGGAGCCGCGTGGGCGGCACCGACGTGACCGAAGAAGACCTCTTCGCCGGCGTCCGGCCCGACTGAGGGAGCAGTCAGTCTCCTGAGCCGCGTCGGCTCGAACTGGTTGGCTTTCGCGGAATCAGCTCGAGCCGTGTCGGCTCAAGCCGTCGGGCCGAGCAAGCCCCAGTGGATGATGCCTGCGCTCTGCAACAGGACGAGCGTGACCGCCGTGGCCAGAACCGCCAGGAGCACGATCGTGCCCACCGCCTTCCAGGTGATGCGACGGCCGGCGCGCTTCAACCCGCGGCGAGTGTGTGCGGGCGCCCGAGTCGTGGAGGTAGTTGCGGAGGTGTCGTCCGGCGCCCGGGTGCGGTCGGCTCGTTCCGCCGCCGCCATCGCGGGAGCGGAATCGTCTTCGGGCGTCGTGTCGGGCTTCGTGGTGGGCGCGGTGACGTTGCGCAGGACGGCGTCGAGGTCTTGGGACGTCCAGCTCGGGATCACCAGCCGGATGATGGAGGAGGAGCGGCTGCGGAGCGTCAAGAGCACGCCTCTCCGGCGCTTTTCGATTCTCCACTCGGACACCTGGTCCCACGACATTTGCCGGGCCACCCGACCCCGCCGGCGAACCTCTATTCCGTCGGGCGAGAGGCCGACGTCGAACACGTCGCCGGGCTCGGTGTGGCCCTCCGTGAGTAGCGACACGCCCTGAATGGTGGTGGTGGCAGCGGTTGCGGCCACCGGCTCAGGCGGCGCGGGCGAGCTCGCGCAGCGGGCGATAGCCGATGAGGGTCCCGCCGGCGTCCTCGATCCTCTCTCGAACCCAGTCCTCCTTGCAGATCACGCGGTGGTCATCGACCCGGCGCTCCCAGTCCGGCGCCAGGGAGCGGAGCTCGGCGCTGTCGACGGCCGGATGGAGGAGGAATTCGGTGACACCGGGGCGGAGCGTGGCGAGGTCCTTCTCGAAGGTCTCGCGGGAACCCACCCCTCCCACGTAGCGGAAGTGGTCGGTGAACACCGCGCCCGCATCGAGGGCGACCGCCCGCGCCGGGAAGCCGACGTAGCGCTCCATCGCAGGGCTTACCATGCGCAGCGGGAGCCCGAACTCCACCGCGAGTTCCAGGTAGACGTCGAAGAACTCGGGTCGGAGCTGCAGGGTGCCCATGTGAGTGTCGAGGTGGCTCACGTCGAAGCCCCACAGAATGGCGCGCTCAATCTGCGCCCGGCACTCGCGCCGGACCTCGTCGAGGTCGGCATGGTCCCACACGTCCTCGACCGTCTGGGGGAAGCCCCCGTCCCCGCCCAATAGCGACGGGGCGTGGGTGATAGGCCCCCAGCGGTACAGCTCGTACTCGGCGTTGACGGTGAGGTGCACGCCGATGTCCTCCCCGCGGTAGCGGCTGCTCGCCTCCCGGGCCCAGGGGCACGGCACCATCAGCGTCGCGCTCGTCGTCGTCCCGGTCGCCAGGCACTCGAACACTCCCACGTTGGCCGAGTGGCAGGAACCCAGGTCGTCGGCGTTGATGATGACCAGCTTCGCGTCGGCCGGATAGCCCAGTCGCTGCGCCAGGTTCACCTCACTCATCCTCCACCGTCACCCTCGTTCCTCCGTTCCTCGGGACACGTCGGCGTCCTGGGTACGGGCATCCGATGCGATCTCCTTCTGGAAGTCCTCCATTTTGGCAGTCAAGCCCGCGTCCCCAACCGCCAGAATCCGAACGGCCAGCAGGCCGGCGTTGCGCGCGCCGTTGACCGCTGTCGTGGCCACCGGGACGCCCTTCGGCATCTGAACGATGGAGAGGAGACTGTCGAGCCCGTCGAGCTGGGACAGCGCAACCGGGACCCCGATCACCGGAAGCACAGTCACCGAGGCCAGCATCCCGGGCAGGTGGGCGGCGCCGCCGGCACCTGCGATGAGTACCCGTAGTCCCCGCGCCGCGGCCCCGTGCCCGAACGCGAGCATGTCGTCCGGCGTGCGATGGGCGGAGACGACCCTGACCTCGTGCGGGATCTCGAAGCGCTCCAGCATCTCGACGGCGCCCTGCATCACGGAGAGGTCGGACGAGCTGCCCATGACGACTGCCACCACCGGCGCACCCGGGGTCACGGCTCCGCTCCCGATGGGCGTCTCGGTTCCACGCCCCTCGGGAGGACGACCCCCGCGGGGACGGGTGTGCCGAGGGCGAGAGCCGCGGTCCAGGCTCGGGCCCGCACCTCTTCCGCGTCGGCCCCGCAGACGGTCACGTGGCCCAGTTTGCGTCCGGGCTTGGCCCCCTTGCCATACACGTGGACGTGCGCATCCTCGACCGTCAGGCCGGCGCCGAGGAGGCCGGCCGGGTCTTCTGCGCTGGGCCCGCCGAACAGGTTGACGCTCGCGACATGACGGTGCTGGGGCGCGGTGGAGCCCAGGGGCAGGTCCAGTACGGCGCGGACGTGATTCTCGAACTGCGAGGTCACCGAGCCCTCAATGGTCCAGTGGCCCGAGTTGTGGGGTCGGGTCGCCACCTCGTTGACCAGGAGCCGGCCATCGACGAGGAAGAGCTCGACGGCCATCACCCCGACGGCACCCACGATCTCGGCCACCCGGCGGCCAAGCGTCGCGGCCGCTCCGACGACCTCCGGATCCAAGCGACCGGGCACCAACACTTCACGGCACACGCCCTCGACCTGTGCCGTCTCGACGGCCGGCCAGACCCGGCACTCACCTGAGGGCCGCCGCACGACCAACACCGCCAGCTCGGCGTCGAACGGGACCATCTCCTCGACGACGGTACGACCGTTGGCCCCCGCCAAGACCGCCTCTGCGTCGGCGAGTTTCTCGGCCGGCCAGACTCCCTTCCCGTCGTACCCGCCCCGCGCCGACTTGAGCATCACCGGCCACCCGTGGGCGTCGGCGAAGGACGCCACGGCGGCGGCCGCGGGCGCTTCTGCCTCGACCACGGCGTACGCAGGCACGGGGACGCCGGCCGCGTCGAGGGCGAGGCGCATGTGGGCTTTGTCGACGGCGAATTTGAGGGTCGGAGCACCCGGGCGCACCACGACGCCCTCGGCCGCCAGTGCGGCCACGAACTCCAGGTCGACCTGCTCGTGGTCGAAGGTCACCACGCCGCAGCGCTCCGCCAGGGCGCGCAGCTCTGACTCGACGAAGGGCGAGCCGAGCACCACCTCGGCGGCCACCGCGCACGCGGCGTCGTCTGCGTGCTCGGCCAACACCGCCATGGAGAGACCGAGGGCGCTGGTGGCCTCGCCGGCCATGCGTGCCAGCTGCCCGGCCCCGACGAACCCAAGCTGATGCGCGCTCAGCTCGCTAGCCTCCCAGCGGGCCATTGCAACGAACCATCGGCGAGCACAAGGGCAGACTAGGCGAGGAGGGATCACGGACATGGCAACGTCGCTGCGCATCGGGTGCCTCATGGAGGCCGACAAGCCGCTGACCGAGACTGTGGCGCAGCTGCGGAGCTTCGCCGAGGCGGGGTTCGCCCACGCGTTCACGTCTCAGATCTTCGGCCACGACGCCCTCACGCTCCTTGCCGCCGCCGGCGCGCAGGTGCCCGGGATCGACCTGGGGACCGGAGTCGTACCGGTCTACCCGCGACACCCGATGATGCTGGCGCAACAGGCGCTCAGTGTGCAGGCGGCGACGGACAACCGGCTGATTCTGGGCATCGGACTGTCCCATCAGGTTGTCGTGGAAGGCATGTGGGGCATGAGCTACGACCGGCCCGCTCGCTACATGAAGGAATACCTGGCGTCCCTGATGCCGCTCCTTCGGGGCGAGACGGTGCATAGCGACGGAGAGGTGGTGACCACCCATGCCTTCCAGCCGATCGGCATCCCCGGCGTGCAGCCGCCCCCGGTGGTCGTCGCGGCCCTCGCGCCCACCATGCTGAAGCTGGCCGGGACAGTCGCCGACGGCACCATCACCTGGATGACCGGTACCGACACCGTGTCGTCCCACATCGTGCCGACCATCCGCGCCGCCGCCCAGGCGGCCGGCCGACCCGACCCGCGGGTGATGGTCTCCCTGCCCGTCACCGTGACTGCCGACCCGGAAGCCGCGGCCGAGCGGGTCAACGCGGCGAACGCGATCTATCCGACTCTGCCGTCGTACAAGGCAATGTTGGACAAGGAAGGCGCGCAGAGCGCTGCCGACGTCGCCTTCATCGGAGACGAGGAGCACGTCGCCTCGTCGATCGAGAAGCTGGCGGCCAACGGGGCGACCGACCTACTGGCGGGGACCTTCGGCAACGCCGAGGAGCGGGCGCGCACCTTCGCCCTTCTCAGTGAGCTCGCACGTTCGTAAGCCGGGCTTGCTCAGGCGGCGAGCAGATCTGGGCAGCCAGTCGAGATCCGAAGTACCTTTCTCCTAGCCAAGATCAGGGGGTGGATAGTGCTCGGACGACGTCTGCGGGTGGTCGGCGTGGTTCTGGCGATGGGCGTCTCGCTTGCCGCTCCTCTTGTAGCGGCCATGGCATCAGCGCCGGCATCGGCGGACACGGTCATGGGGAGTTGCACCATCGTCTCGAACCCGACCCCGACCAACTTCACCAACTGTCCGGGCGCCGACCTCGCGGGCGCGGACCTGAGCGGTCTCGATCTCTCGTTCGCAAACCTTGCCGGAGCCGACCTCTCCGGCGGTGTGAGGCTTGCCGGCACTTCCCTCGTCGACGCAAACCTCTCCGGCGCCAACCTGACGAACGCGTCGTTGTTCAGCTGCTTTTTGGAGCCGGAAGGTTGCGAAGGCGCTGTCCTGCAGAGAACCAACCTGACAGGAGCCAATCTGTCGAACTCGGAGCTCGGCGGGTGTCTCGTTCTTCCCCCTTTTAGGGTGATTGGCTGCGGGTCTGCGGACATGAGAGGTGCGAACCTCTCGGGAGCCAACCTGTCCAACGCGAGCGTCGGGGCTGGCCTTTTGTCTTTTATTGGGTGTGCGAGTCTCGGCTGCGTACCCGATCTGGCCGGTGCCACGCTCACCAGTGCAAACCTAACGGGCACCCCCTTCATCCCCTCCCCGGGACCGGTGCAGGCGACGAGTACCGCCGGAGCGGTCGTCACCTGGGGCGCCCCCTCGTTTCCCGGTGCCACTCCCGGTACCTGCACGCCGCCCTCGGGGTCGACCTTCCCGCTGGGCACGACCTCGGTTATGTGTCAGGTTCTCGACGACTTTGGGGACGTGGCGAGCGGAGCGTTCACGGTGACGGTCACTCAGATCGCAACGGTGGCGAACGTCGTTTCTTCGACGCCCAATCCCTCCACGCTCGGGAAGCCGGTGACGTACACGGCTTCCGTGTTCGTTACCAACCCAGCAGGGGCACCGCAACTGATGGGAGGAGACGTGGCCTTTTCAGACAACGGCTCGCCTATTCCCGGATGCTCCGCCGCACCTATCTCGACGACGTCAGTTCCGTCGAAAGCGACCGCGACGTGCACGACCATGCCTGCCGCCGGAGCCCACAACATCACCGCTCAGTACAGCGGATCTGTGATCTTCGCCAAGGGTTCAAGCTCTGTTGTCTTCGTCCAAATTGTGACGAACGTTCCGTGTCAGACGTTGGCGGGATGCAATATGTCCGGCCTCAACCTCAGTAGCGCCTCCTTCGGGGGTATCGACCTCGGTGAAGTCGACCTCCACGGTGCCAACCTCAGCGGTGCCAACCTCACCGGTACCAACCTCTTCAATGCGAATCTCGAGGGCGCCAACCTCTCACGTGCCAACCTGACCGACGCCTACATCGACGATGCCAACCTCACCGACGCCAACCTTCATGGCGCCAATCTGACTGGCGCCTTCGAAACCAATGGCTCTGCGATTACCCTCCCCCCCAACCTGACCGGCGCCAACCTCTCCGACGCCGACCTCAGCGGCGCCGAGCTGAGCGAGGCGAACTTCACCGGGGCCAACTTCACGGGCGCCACATGTCCGGACGGAACTGCGAGTGGTAGCGACGGAGGAACCTGTATCGGTCACCTCCTCTAGGTTTGCCGTCGCCTTCAGCGCGCCAGCGTGGTCGCCTTGAACTCGTTGAGGTCCGGCAACGCCTCGAACAGGTCCACGACACCCTGAATAGTGCGCCGAGCGAGCTCTCCGTCGCCCTCTGGGCGATTCATGAGGCGCACGAACACGGCCCGGTCGTCGATCACGAAGGTGGGTACCCCGAAAACCTCCCACTCCGAGACCGCGCGCTCGTGGGACCGCCGGATTTCCCGAACCGGCGCGCCGGTCTCGACCTCGGCCAACACCTTGTCGCCGGGAACACCGGAGCGCTCGAGTACCTTCGCGACCACCTCGGCGTCGCGCAGGTCCAGCCCTTCGTCGTGTCGAGCCCGAAACAACGCGATGTGCGCGTCGCCGAATCGGTCGGGATATTGGTCGCGCACGACCACGCCGGCGGCGAGCGCGAGCAAACCGGACGCTTTGGCCGGGTCGTCCCATACCGGTGTCCCTCCCTCGGGTACGTGGACCTGGCTGAGCGAGAAGGGCAGGAACTGCACGTCCCACTCGGCGCCCTCGGCCAGCCCGGCAACGATGTGCTCATGGGCGTTGCGGGCGAAGGGGCAGCGATAGTCCCAGGTCACGGCGAAAGAGTTCATAAAATTTCCAACCCCGGGCCCTGTCGCGCCATTCCCTGCTTGCTCTCCGTTTGCGTAACCCCGGTGTGTCGTCCCGGTATGTCGAAACACTTTTGCGAAGCGCGGTTCTACGACGGTCGGGCAGGCCTCCGTCGGCGCCCGGGTGCGACGATGTTCACGATGGGGCGCAGCCCCAAGCCCAGCACGGAGCCGATGACAGCGCCACCGACGACGTCCGAGGGGTGATGGGCCCGCAGGTGCACGCGGCTGGTGGCGACCGCGGTGGCGAAGCCGACGTTGGCCGCGGTCTGCGCGTCGGATTCGGACAACACGAAGGCCGTGCAGAACGCCGCCAGCGTGTGGCCGCTTGGAAAGCTGCTGCTCGAGGGCGCACGAACAGCGGCGTCGAGATGGTCGTCGGGGCGCTCGCGCGCCACCGCGGCCTTGACGGCGCGGTTCACGAGCAGCGAAGAGAATCCCGCTGCGGCGAGTGCCACAACCGCCCTCCGCCGCCCCGGCCCGCTCCGGCGGGCCTTGGCCAGTGCCATAAGGACCCAGATGAAGCCGTAGTCGGCCAGATTGGAGACGACCGCCGCGACCTGGTTCACCTCTGGGCGGTCACGGAGCGGTTCGAACGCGGCGTCGATGGCCTCGTCGAGGCGGTTCACCGGCGGAGCGTCACGCGGCGAACGCTGGGCACTCGGGCTTGAAGTGGCAATACTCACACAGAGGGCCGGGGTGGGGACGGAAGTCCTCGCGGTCGCACGCCCGCTCGATCGCCGTCCAGATGGCGACGGCGCGGCGCCTCTGGCCGCGGATCGTCTGCTCGCTGGCCAAGGTCGATATCGCGATGGGCTCACGCAGGTGGAGCAGCCTGACTTCGGCCGGGGCCAGCCCCAGCACGCTCTCGCAAAGCAGCGCGTAGGTCTGCACTCCGCCCAGGCTGCCTCGTTCATAGCGTTCGGAGGGCGCCCGGCCCGTCTTGTAGTCGACGACGACGAGGCTCCCGTCGTCGGCGATGTCGAGCCGGTCGATCTTGCCCCGCAGGCGCATGCCGTCGACCGTCGTCTCGACGCCGAGCTCGACACCGACGGCACTGACCTCGTTTGGGTCCTCCAGCCGGAAGTAGTTCGCAACCAGCATCTCGGCATCGGCCAGGAACGCAGTGGCCTCGGCGGCGTCGAGGCCCAGCTCCACCAGCTCGGGGTCGCTCTGCAGGTCCTCCCAGGCCCGGGCGAGTGCGGCCCCGGCGGCGTCTGGCGTGCGGTCTCCGGGTAGGTGGTCCCAAAAGAGGCTCTCGAGTGCCGCGTGCACCAGGGTGCCCTTGACCGCGTGTGGGGAGGGAGGTTCGGGTCGGCGCTCAATGGTCGAGAAACGGAACGCGAGGGGGCAATTGGTGAAATCCGCAGCCTTCGATGGCGTGAGCGTGCGCGGAAGAGCGAGCGCCATGGGCTCAGGATACGACGGCGGTGCGCGCAGGGGGTTCATGGGCACGGGAGCCTCGTGCAGTAGAAACGTGCAGATGGGGAAAGGAGGTCCTGGTGGCGGAACTCCGTCGGACGACGCAGTGGGCTGGGTTGAGGCCGGGCGACCCGGTGCGGGTGGACGGCACGCGGTTGCGAGGCGCCTCTTGGGAGTTCGTCGCGCACGTCACCAACGAGCAGACGGGTGAGGCGTGGGTCGAGGTGGTTGGGGGCAGACCGGGAGACCGGGCCGTTCGGTCCTTTCCACCGGATCGTCTCTACTCCCCGTCGGCGCGCCCCGGTCGAGATCCCTCGCTCGCCGACGCTCCCGGGCTGCCCCTCGCCTGAACCGTGCCCGACAATCCCAGCCTGAGCTCGACGCCGGCGGATCCGGTGCCATCACCATGAGCAGTCGTGATGGAACCGGCGCGCACGCGGAGGAGGGCACTGATGGGTGACCTCGGTGCCGAGACCTCGGTGACGCGCACCGGCGACGGCACGTACAGCGCCACCGTGCACGACGACTGGGAGATCTGGGGGCCGTGCGGTGGGTACGTCGCGGCCATCGCGCTGCGTGCGGCTGCCGCGGAGAGCCCGTTCGCTCGGCCGGCCAGCTTCTTCTGCCACTACCTCTCGGTGGCGTCGTTCGCGCCCGTCGAGCTCGCCGTCACTCCTCTCCGCGCCGGCCGCACCGTCCTGGCCCAGCGAGTGACGATGACCCAAGAGCACCGACCCGTGCTCGAGGCCATGGTCTGGTCGGTAGGCGACGTGCAGGGCCTGGAGCATCGTGAGGCGTCGCCGCCCGACGTTCCGGATCCCGAGCAGCTATCACCGCCTCCCGACCTCCCGCCCGACGCGGAGGGGCCCCGGTACGCGTTCTGGGACAACTTCGACCAGCGTGTGATGGAGTGGAGCGAGACGTGGCCACCGGCGGAGCCGTTGCCGCCCACGTGGCGAACCTGGTTGCGCTACCGGCCCAGAGCCACCTTCGACGATCCGTGGGTCGATGCGGCGCGGGAGCTGATCGTGCTCGACGTCGGCAGTTGGCCGGCCGGCTCACGCCCACACGCGTACCGCGAGCACTCATTCATCGCGCCGAGCCTCGACTTGTACGCAGCGTTCAGCGAGCACCCCTCGGCGTCGTCCTCGGAATGGCTCCTTGTCGATGCGCATTCCCCCGTGGCGGCAGGCGGCCTGCTGTCGTGGACCAGCCGGGTCTGGTCCCGTGACCGCCACCTGCTGGCCAGCGGTGGCGGACAGGCGGTGTTCCGGCACGCGTAGCGCGTCGGCGTCTGTCGGGGCGCTAGCCGGCGGTGTAGCCGTCCATGCGGGCGAGGATGCGCAACATGACCTCGTCCGCGCCGGCGCCGATGGAGTCGAGACGGGTATCGCGGAAGTAGCGCGACGTCCAGTGTTCGTCCATATAGCCAATCCCGCCGTGGAACTGGACCGCACAGTCGGCCACTTCGCGCTGCAGTCGGGAGCCCAAGAGCTTGCCGATCGTCGCATACCGCGTCGCGTCCTCGCCGCGCAGCACTGCTTCGGCGGTGGTGCGCGCGTAGTGCTTGAGCACATCGTGGCGGGCCGCCAGCTCGGCCAGGACGAATTGCAGGTGCTGGTTTGCCAGCAACGGCCCGCCGAAGGCACGTCGCTCGAGCAGGTAGGCGCGTGTGCGCTCCAACGCCAGCTCAATGGAACCCACCTGCTTGTAGAAGGTCATCAAGCGCTCGGCCTGGAACTGCACCATCTGCTGCTGGAAGCCGCGGCCGATCTCACCAATGGTGTGGTCGACCGGGACCCGTACGTCGGTGAACGACAGCTCTGCGGTGTCGCTCGACCACATGCCGAGCTTCTCCAGTTTGCGCGAGACGCGCACGCCGTCGATTTCAGTCGGAACGACGATGAGGGACATGCCGTTGTAGTCCCCCTCGTCCGAGGTCCGGGCCAGCAGGCACAGCCAGTCGGCCTGCGTGCCATTGGTGATATAGAGCTTGGCGCCGTTGATCACCCACTCTTCGCCGTCGCGGACAGCCCGCGTCCTGATGCCAGCCACGTCGCTTCCGGCGTCGGGCTCGGTGACGGCGATGGAGGTGACGGCCTCGCCGCGGATGGCGGGGGCGAGGTACCGCTGCTTCAATTCGTGGGAGCCGTAGCGGGCTAGGGCCGGCGTCGACATGGCCATCTGGACGGCCATGGCCATGGGGACACCGCCACAGCTGATCCGGCCCATCTCCTCGGCGGCGATGAGGGAGAACGTGTGGTCGGCACCCATGCCGCCGTAGGCCTCGTCGTACTCCAGCCCGAACAGCCCGACCGCGGCGAGCTTGGGGAACAGCTCGTGGGCCGGGAATGTGCGCGCCGCCTCCCACTCGTCGACATGGGGCTCGATCTCCCGTTCGAAGAGGTCCCGGAGCGTCTTACGGAACAGTTGATGCTCGTCGGTCTCGATCACCTGCGGCACGATACCACTGGGCTTTTCAGCCTCCTCCGGCCTGCCCCTACACTGCCCATCCGTGACGGACCCGTTGGTCGGCGTGCAGCACAGCGGCGGCATCCGGACGCTCACCCTGGACTCGCCGGCTAATCGCAACGCCCTGTCCGCGCGCCTCCTCGACGAACTCGCCGCCGGATTCCGTGACGCGACGAACGACCCCGACGTGCGTGTCATCGTGCTCTCCGGCTCTGGGTCTGTGTTCTGCTCGGGCGCCGACCTATCGGAGCGCGGTTCGAGCGCGCCCAACCGCATGCCCGAGATCGTCACGACCATGGTCGAGGGACCGGTTCCGGTCATCGCGCGCGTCAATGGGCATGCTCGGGCAGGCGGCCTGGGCCTCATTGCGGCCGCCGACCTGGCGGTGGCCCCGGACGCGGCGACGTTTGCCTTCACCGAGGTCCGGGTCGGCGTCGCGCCTGCCATGATCATGGTCCCCGCCCTTCGGGTGGTCGACCACCGCTTCCTCACGCGAATGACGCTCACCGGCGCGCGGTTCAGTGCCCGCGAGGCTGCTGCCGCCGGACTGCTCTCCGCAGTGGCGAACGACGATGCCGAGCTCGACGAGTGGGTCGCCGTGCGCACCAACGAGATCTGTAAGTCCGCCCCGGGCGCCGTGCGGGCCACCAAGGAGTTGTTACGCAGTCTGCCGGAGCTTCCTTGGGCCGACGGGCTGTCGGTCGCAGCAGTGCGTTCGGCCGAGCTCTTCGCCGGTGCCGAGGCGGCCGAGGGGATGGCGGCTTTCCTGGAGAAACGGCGCCCGGCCTGGGACTCAACGCCGTGAGCACGCCACTGCGCTCGCACCTTGCTACGACGGGTGAGGAGTTCCTCACCAATTCCCGCGAGATGCGCACGCTCGTCGACGAGGTGGGCGCGCTGCACGACGACGTGCTGGCCGGCGGAGGCGCACAGTACGTGGAACGCCACCGGGCCCGCGGCAAGATGATGGTGCGAGAGCGCCTCGAGGCGCTCGTGGATCCCGGCACGCCCGTGCTCGAGCTGTGCGCGCTGGCCGGGGTGCAGACCGGTGATCCCGTCGGGGGCGGCGTGGTCACCGCTCTGGCCGAGGTGTCGCACACACAGTGCCTCGTGATCGGCAACGACCCCACCGTGCGCGGTGGCACGACCAGCCCGACGACCATTCGCAAGCTGTTGCGAGCGATGGACGTAGCCGAGGCCAATCGGCTTCCTGTCGTGATCCTGGTGGAATCGGGCGGCGCCGACCTGCCGCGGCAAGCGGACGTCTTCGTGCCGGGCGGGGAGCAATTCCGCCGCCTCACGCAGCTGTCGGCCCAGGGGATCCCGACGGTCTGTGTCGTGTTCGGGTCCTCCACGGCAGGAGGCGCGTACCTGCCCGGGATGAGCGATTACAGCGTGATGGTCGAGGATCGCGCCCGGGTCTTCCTCGGCGGCCCACCCCTGGTCAAGATGGCGATCGGTGAAGACGCGGACGAGGAGGAGCTCGGAGGGGCGCGCATGCACGCGCGGGTGTCGGGCCTTTGCGACTACCTGGCCAGGGACGAGCCCGAGGCCCTGCGCATCGCGCGCGGCATCGTCGCGCACCTGCACTGGCAGCGCCTCGGACCCGGGCCGGCCGGACCGGCCGAGGAGCCGGCGTTCGCGGCGGAGGAGCTGCTCGGCGTCGCGCCGGTCGACGTGCGCGTGCCGTTCGACACGCGCGAGATCCTGGCCCGGGTCGTGGACGGCTCCCGCTTCGAGGAGTTCAAAGTGTCCTACGGCCCGCAACTCGTCTGCGGATGGGCGTCCTTGGGGGGTTATCCCATCGGCGTCGTCGCCAACAACGGGATCCTCTTCTCGCCCGAGGCGCAGAAGGGCGCCCAGTTCATCCAGCTCTGCAACCGGACCGACACCCCGATCCTCTTTGTACAGAACATCACGGGGTTCATGGTCGGGACTCGCTACGAACAGGGCGGGATCATCAAGGACGGCGCCAAGCTGATCAACGCCGTCTCCAACTCTGCCGTTCCGCACCTCACGCTCATGGTCGGGGCCAGCTACGGTGCAGGCAACTACGCCATGGCCGGGCGGGCCTACGATCCCCGCTTCGTGTTCACGTGGCCCAACCACCGCATCGCGGTCATGGGGCCCAAACAGCTGGCCGGCGTCCTCTCCATCGTGCGTCGCAACGCCGCCGAGGCGGCGGGCCGGCCGTTCGACGAAACTGCGGACGAGGAGCTTCGCCAGGCGACCGAGGCCCAGATTGAGGAGGAGTCGACGGCGCTGTACGCAACGGGCCGGTTGTGGGACGACGGGATCATCGACCCCCGGGACACCCGCACCGTGCTCGCGGTCGCGCTCACGGCAGTCCACTCGGCTCCCGTGCGCGGCACGGCGACCTTCGGCGTGGTGCGCCACTGATGGCTCGGGCGCTGCGCCGCGTGCTCGTGGCCAACCGCGGCGAGATCGCCCGGCGCGTCATCCGCGGTGCGCATGACGCGGGATGCGAGGCGGTCGCCGTCTTCGCGGCCGACGACGCAGCCAGCCCCCATGTCGGGGAGGCCGATGCTTCCGTGCTGTTGCCCGGGTCGACGTTGGGTGAGACTTACCTCGACCCTTCCGCGCTCATCGCGGCGGCGCAGCGGTCGGGGTCGGACGCGTTGCACCCCGGCTATGGGTTCCTGTCGGAGAATCCCGCGCTCGCCGACGCCTGTGCTGTCGCGGGGATCATCTGGGTGGGCCCGCCCGCCGAGGCGATGCGAATCATGGGCCACAAGGCGCGCGCGAAGGAGGTGGTCGCCGGCGTGGGCGTGCCGGTCCTGCCCGGCGCAACGATCCCCGCCGATGCGTCGCCGGCGGCGGTCGCCGACGAGGCGGCTGCGATTGGCTACCCCCTGCTCGTCAAGGCCTCCGCCGGCGGGGGCGGCCGGGGCATGCGGCTCGTGCCCGCGGCAGACGAGCTCGCAGACGCGCTCACGGCGGCCCAGCGAGAGGCGGTCGCGGCGTTCGGTTCGGACGAGGTGTTCCTGGAGCGCTACCTGCAGTCGCCGCGCCACGTCGAGGTGCAGGTGGTCGGCGACACCCTCGGAGCGGTGGTTCATCTCTACGACCGCGAGTGCTCCGTGCAGCGCCGGCATCAGAAGGTGGTCGAAGAGGCCCCCGCCGTTCTGGTCCCGACGGGCGCCCGGGAGCACATGTGGGACGCGGCCCTGTCGGCCGCTCGCGCGGTTGGGTACGAGGGCGTGGGGACCGTGGAATACCTGGTCGACGGAACCGATTGCTACTTCTTGGAGATGAACACGCGGCTGCAGGTCGAGCACGGCGTCACGGAGCTCGTGACCGGCGTCGACATCGTCGGCCTCCAGCTCGCGGTCGCCGCCGGCCGCCCGTTGCCCTTCGACCAGTCGGAGGTGGGCACGGCGGGCCACGCCGTGGAGGTGCGCCTGTGCGCGGAGCGCCCCCGCGAGGACTACCGGCCCACACCCGGCACCGCGTCGCACGTGCGCTGGCCCGAGGGCACAGGGCTGCGGACCGACCGCGCCATCGAATCAGGCAGCAGGGTGAGCCCCGCTTACGATTCGCTGGTGGCGAAGCTCATGGCGCACGGTCACGACCGCGACGAAGCGATCACGAAGCTCTCCCTCGCCCTCCGGGCGCTCGAGCTCGACGGCTTAGAGACCAACCGCGAGCTGCTGCAGGCGGTGCTCGACGACAGCGGGTTCCGCGGCGGCGACGTCGACATTCACTTTCTCGACCAACGCCTTGACTTACGCGACGCGAGCCTGCCCGACATGGTCCGCCACCGTCACGCTGCTGCCGTCGCTCTGTCCCTCCTGGAAGAGCGCGCGACCCGCAGCCTGGTTCCGGTGTCGGCGGCTGGGTGGCGTAACGTCGGCACCCCGCTGCATGCGGATCTACTCACCGACGTGGTCGGCACGCTTGCGGTGCGAGCGACCTCGCCGGATGCGCCGGCACTGCTGCTCGAGGGCGACGCATGGCGCGCGATCGGCACCGCCCCCACGGGCGTCGTAGCCGCCACGTCGGGGAAGGCAGTGGACGACGGCGTGGTGGACCTGACGACGGCGGCCGACGGCCTGCGGCGCCGCTACCGCGTCCGCCACGACGGGCACTGGGCGTTCGTGAACGGGCCCGAAGGACAGTCGACGTTCGCGTTGCGCACCGAGGACGATCCGGACGATCGCGGTGGCGAGGCCGGCGAGTGCCGGGCGCCTTTGCCGGGGGCAGTCACCAAGCTCCTGGTCGCCGTCGGCGACGCCGTCGTCGAAGGGGACGGCCTGGTCGTCCTCGAGGCCATGAAGATGGAGCACACCCTGCGGGCCGACGGGGCGGGGACGGTCAGCGAGGTCCGCTGTGAGCCCGGTCAACAGGTCGATGTCGGCGACCTGCTCGTCGCGCTGGAGCCGCCGTGACGACCGACATGGTGTTGCGGGTCGCGAACTGCAGCGGGTTCTTCGGAGATCGGGTCTCCGCCGCGCGCGAGATGGTCGAGGGCGGGCCCATCGACGTCCTGACCGGAGACTGGCTGGCCGAGCTGACCATGTACATCCTCCACAAGACGCGCGAGCGTGCTGGGGGATACGCCCGCACGTTCCTCCGGCAATTGGACGAGGTGCTCCCGACCTGCATCGAGCGCGGAATCACGGTCGTCTCCAATGCCGGCGGCCTCGACCCGGAAGGCCTGGCCGAGTCGGTCCGCGACCTGGCCAAGCGTGAGGGCGTGGACGTCAGCGTCGCCTCCGTGTCGGGGGACGACATCACCCCCCGCCTCGACGAGCTGATGGCCATCGGCGAGCGCTTCGCCAACCTCGACACGGGAGAGCCACTCCCGGCCGGGGCGCTCGTCGTCACGGCCAACGCGTACCTGCGGGCCCGTCCGATTGCGGACGCGTTGGCGGCCGGCGCCCAGATCGT
>JBPYFR010000156.1:0-27371 GCA_051985685.1 Acidimicrobiales bacterium | reverse complement strand
GGTTCTTCAGCGAAGACGCGACGTACCACAACGGTCCATTGGAGCCAGCCCACGGGCGGGACGCCATCATCGCCGCTCTTGCGCAGATGATGACGATGGGAGGCGAGGTCGATGTCGACATCCCGCACCTGCTCGTGGAGGGTCCCGTCGTCATGACAGAACGGGTCGACTACTGGAGATCGGGAGCTGCGACCGCGTCGCTCCGGGTGGCGGGCGTCTTCGAGGTCCATGAAGGAGTCATCACCGCGTGGCGTGACTACTTCGACGGCAACGAGTTCGCCGCGCAGCTCGCCGCCAACGGTTGACACAGCGTCGGAGTCGGGCTGCCCGGATTTGAACCGGGGACCTCTGCGTCCCGAACGCAGCGCGCTAACCAAGCTGCGCCACAGCCCGTCCGCTCCCTGGGGAGCAGGCCAGAAACATTACCAAGGCCTCAGCCGGCGGCCTCCGCCGTTCCGTTGGGTGAGGCTCCTTCCGCCGTCCTTCCTGACGACCCGGGCGAACCAGCGGCTCTCCGGTCGGGGGAGTCCGTCTGGGTGGCGACGACCTGGGACACCCGACGCTTGTCCATCTCGGCCACCTTGAGATCCCAGTCGCCCACCCGGACCTGTTCGCCTTCGGTGGGGATGTGACCGAACCGCTGGAAGAGGAGCCCGCCCAAGGTCACGTACTCCCCGTCCGGGATCTCCATCCCCAGGCGGTCGTGCACGTCGTCCAGGTTGGTCTGTCCGTCGATCAGCCACCGGGTGTTGTCGACGCGCACGATGTGCGCCTCCTCCTCTTCGTCGAATTCGTCGTGCAGGTCTCCCACCAGCGGCTCGAGGAGGTCTTTGACCGTCAACAGGCCCGCCACCCCGCCGTACTCGTCCACCACCACAGCGACGGCGCGGCGGTGCTTGCGCAAGTCAGCAAGCGCTTCGAGCACCCCGAGCGACTCGGGAACCAGGTGGGGTTGACGCACCTTGCGCGAGATCTCGAGCGGGCTGGGGTCGGTCGCCTCTCTGTCCCGCCCCAGATCATCACTGACGCGGTTCTGCTTTCCGGTGCGGAAGATGTCGTTGACGAAGAGGATGCCGACCAGATCGTCGAGATCGTCGTGGACCACCGGAAAGCAGCTGTGTCCCGATGTCCGTACCGCTTGGGCGATGTCGTCGGCATGCACCGGAATCGTGAGATAGATCACGTCGACGCGCGGGGTCATCACCTCACGCACGTCCATGTCCCGCAGGTCGTCCAGGGCCTCGCTGATGATGCGCTCCTGCTCCGACGCCTCTGCCTCGAGGGTGGCACCCCGACGACGGCGCCGTCCGCTGCCGTCAGCACCTTCGTGCGAGCGGCGCCACCGACGTGAGCGTTTGGCCGGTGGGTCCGTGCTCTCCGAGGGTTTCGACACCGCCGCGCGACGTCAGGGTTGGGGTGCGGATGCCGTCGGCAGCTGCGGGCCCTCCCCCACGAGCACGGGAACCGGCGTGAAGGAGTCGTCGTAGAACGTGCCGTCGTCGAGGAGCGCCCGGACCGCGCGCCGCATGCGCAGAGGATCGATCGGTTTGACCAGCCACCCCTCTGCACCAGAGCGACGGGCCAGGAAGACGTCGGGCCGGCGGTCGAGCAGCATCAGGACCGGGATGTGGTCGATCGCGTCGTACGACTCCTGGAGACGCAACTCCAGGCAGACGGCCATGCCGCCCATGTTTCCCATCTGCATGTCCACGATGACCAGGTCGGGCGACTCGGCGGCGGCGAACGCGACGACCTCGGGACCGGATGTCACAGAGCGCACCACGACACCAGGCCCGGTGATGAGGGCCTCCACCTCCGCGCGGAGCATGGGCGCGTCGCTGGCGACCAGGATGGTCTGCACTGTGCGCAGACTACTGGACTGACCCGCGGGCTCGGAAACGGCGGCCTCCTTCTTCCGCTCCCCCGCCGTCCCGATATCTAAACGACATCGCTTACAGTTTTCAGAGACATCCTCCCCGCCGCGGCGTCAATCCGCGCCCCCTCACTGCACACCTACGAATGCCGCCACGAGCAATGGCCGCCGCATAAACCTTCGAGCAAGACATCTTCGATCCTCGGCAAGACGACACGGAGACGTCTCGGCTCGGACAGCGCGTCGCTCAGCCCCCGAACAAGTGGTCCGCCGCCCGCCGGAGCCCCACCAGCTCGTGCACGTCTTCGCCGAAGAGGGGGATCTTGCCCACCGGAGCAGGCGCCACCTGCGCGGCCAGGCCGGAGTACGCGGCTTCCTCCCGGGCCGCCACCGCGTTCAACGCCGCGAGATTCGCCTCGAGAGCCTCCAGGCCGGGCACGCCACCGCGCGCCGGGCCGCCGTTCCCGAACGACGGCGCGATTCGGTTGACCACGAGCGCAGAGACCGACACGTCGCGCTCCAGCAGCTTGTCGGCGAAGAAGCTGGCCTCGACGATGGCGTCGGGTCGAGCGGACGTGACCAGGACGTAGGCGGTCTCCGGGTCGCGCAGGAGCTCGTGGACCGCGCTGGCCCGGGTGCGGAAGCCGTCCTCCATGCCCTCGAACGCCTGGAAGAACGCCACGGCGTCCTGCACGATCTCGGCGCCCGCCACCTTGGCGATCGTGCGGAGGAGCGCCTGCGTGGCCACGCCGACCGCGCGCAGCGATATCCGTGTCGGGACGAGCAGAGCACGGAAGAGCCGGTTCTCCAGGAACCGGGTCAACCGTCGCGGCGCATCGAGCAAGTCGAGCGCACTGCGGGTCGGCGGGGTGTCCACGACGACCACGTCGAACTCCCCGGAGCCCACGAGCTCGTAGAGCTTCTCCATGGCCATGTACTCCTGGGTGCCGCTCAACGCGCCGGCCAGGTTCTGGTAGATCCGGTTCGACAGGATCGACTCCGCTTGTTCAGGTGTGCGGGCGTAGTGGTGCACCAAGTCGTCGAACGTGCCCTTCGAGTCGAGCATCAGCGCATGGAGCCGGCCGGCCCAGTCCCCCTTCACCTCAGAAGGAGTGTTCTGCAGCGACTGCACCCCGAGCGCGTCCGCCAGGCGCCGCGCCGGGTCGACCGTCACGACGCAAGCCCGTCGGCCCGCGCGCGCGGCCGCCAGCGCGAACGTCGCCGACACCGTCGTCTTGCCAACTCCTCCCGAGCCGCAGCACACCACGACGGAGCGCTCCGCCATCAACGCCGGCAGGGAGGTCGGGACGGACGCGGTCGCCGACGCCGTTCGCCCAGTCCCGCGCTCCTCGCCGCCGCCGAACTCGTCCACCTCGCTCACCTCGTCGACTCCGTCCACCCCGTCCACCCTGTCGACCTCGTACACCCCGTCGACCGCGTCCAAAGGGCCGAGCTCGCCCACCTCGCCCCCCTCGCCCGCCTCGCCCATCACATCCATCCCGTCCCTCCCGCTCACTCCGCCGGCTCCGGGACCAACGCCTCCACGGCCTTGGCGAGGGCGTCAGCCAGCGTCGCGGTCTCGGCCGGCCCGATCGACTCGGCGCTCAACGCAGGCACGAAGAGGTGGGGCAGCGGCAGTTCGCGGGCCAGGCGTTCGACCTGCTCGGCCGAGACGGCGTGCCGGGCCAGGCGGAAGGATCGGGCCTTCTCCAGCGCCGCCAGGTGACTCGGGGGGACCTCGGCGCCGGCCGCCGCCGCGGCCTCGGCCGCCGTCGGCCCAAGACCCACCGGTTCGGGGTCGCAGGCGTTCACGATGACCGGCCCGAGCTGCACGCCCGCCTTGTCCTCCAGGGTGTAGGCGGCCTCGATCGTCTCCGAGACCGGCAGCTCCTCGGGCAGGGTGACCAGGATCACCCGGCAGCGTGAAGGGTCGTTCAGGAGCTCCAACACGTCCTGGGCCTGCGCCCGCAGAGGGCCGCCTCGGGCGGCGCCGACCAGCCCGCTCGCCGAGGTCAGGAAGGTGATGGCGTGACCCGTGGCGGGGGCGTCGACCACGATGAGGTCCGCCACTCCCGCCCGCTCCAGCTGCTTGACCTTCCCCAGAACGAGCACGTCCCGTATGCCGGGGATGGCGGTCGCGACGACGTCGAGGACCCCCGTGCGCGCCAAGCGCTTCGACACCCTCCGGAGGCCGTGCTCCTCCAGATACTCCACCAGCGCGTCGTCGGGGGTGATGCGCCGGGCCCGCACCGAGCCCGCCAACCGCACCTCCTCGTATCCCAGATCCTCCCTCCAACCGAAGGCGCCGGTGATCCCGGATTTACCCTCGAGCTCCACGATGAGCACCGAACGACCGGATTCCGCAGCCATCCGCGCCAGCGCGGCGCTCATGGTCGTCTTGCCGACACCCCCCTTTCCGGCAACGACGACGACGTGGCTCTGTGCGCAGAAGGTACCCACGTCCATGCGCGGCCGAGCGTAGTGGGCAGGCCGGCGGAGCCGATCGAAGGGGCGTCAAAATACCTGATCAAAGGGCCTGATCAAACACCCTTGAACGCGTTCACCCCTAGGGATAGCTTGAGCGCCGAGGGGGTTCGAGGTGCCTCAGTCGGGGGGTTTCATGCGCCAGGGGTCAGAGATGTGGCAGCTCAAAGCTGCCTGCAAAGGGCCGCAATCCGCGGTGTTCTTTCCACCTTCGCACGCCGAGCGAAAGGAAGAGAAAGCATCCCGTGAAGTTCGGGCGAAAGCGATTTGCGAACAGTGCCGCGTCAGGGGCGAGTGCCTCGACTACGCCATTCGCATCCGGGAACCTCACGGGATCTGGGGTGGCCTGAACGAGGTCGAGCGCAAAGTGTTGCTCGACCGCCGGGCGAGCTAGACACCGCCGGGTCACCAAGGCAGCCGACGACCCTCGGGCTGCCGGACACCGCCTTCGTACGGCGGAGTGTTTCATCCACGAGGGTGCGTGCCGGCGTTTGGAAGCGCGCGCAGAACCGCTCAGGACGTCGGCGGGATCTTCAGCGCCGCGCCTGCGGCCTCCACCCCGCGGCTCTCGCACACCGAGACGGGCTTCGCACCGTCCACCGCGCAGATCGAGGCGGTGATCTCGTTGGCCGCTGCCAGGACAGCCTGAGCGAGCGGGCTCGACGGGTTGTCGAGATCCCCCGCGATCTGGTCCTGTGTCATTCCCTCCAGCACGGTCGGGGAGAACGCGCTTCCGCTGAGCACGTACCTGTTGGCGACGTCGGTCAGGGCGAAGCTGTTGGCGCTCGGCCCGTACTCCGTCACGGCCGCGGCCTGGCGGGCGTTTGGCGTCTGCAGGCTGAGGTAGCGGGCGCCCGTCGGGTTCAGCGAGCTGTAGCGCTCGACGGACTGCAGTGCGATCCAGTGGCTCTTGTAGCCGACGTGCCAGAACGTGAACGTCGAGAGGTCGGGAAAGGCGCTGGTCATGCTCGACTGCATGAGCCCGAGCTGGGTGAAGGTCCCGAACCGCGCCAGCGCGAGGACGAGGGGCCACCGTTGGGCGGCGGCGTAGGGCGCGAACTCGGCGCCGTAGAAATAGACGACCGGTCGAGCGGGCTCACCGGCGGTCGCGTCTCGCCAGAGCGGAGCGCTGTCGGTCGCGCGCAGCGGGGTGACCGGGTTGCCCGGCGAGCTCACCCCAACGGTGTCGTAGGCCGAGGCGGGCACATCGAGCGTCGAGACGAGCGACGACGACGCGGCACTGAACGTCTCCACCGTCGACGAGCTCGGTGACGAATTGTCACGCACGATGACCAGTGCACCGAGGAGGACGATGGCCAGGATGATGAGTCCGAGAGCCACGTAGCGCCGCGGGATGTGACGCACTGCGGGCGCCGACGCGACCTCGGTGGTGGGCTGGCTCATCGGTTCGGTCAGGTTAGTCACGGGGGGTCCTTGTTCAGGGGGCGCCGCCTCCGCTCCCGGGTAGCCTCCCCGGCGTGCCTCCATCGGCTCCTGCCTCGCCGTCTGGGCCTTCCGGCGCCGCCGCGACGGCCGTCGAGATTCGCCCCGCGGCGACGGTCATGCTGGTGCGCGACGACCCTCGGTCCGGCGGCGCGGCGGCGCTCGAGGTGCTCATGGTGCGCCGCAACCTGCGCTCGGACTTCGTCGGCGGCGCGTACGTGTTCCCCGGCGGGGCGGTCGACCCCCACGACGGCGGCGCCGCGGCCGAGGCCCTGTGCGCCGGGCGCACCGACGCCGAGGCGAGCGCGTTACTCGGGTTCGGCGCGGGCGGCTTGGCCTACTGGGTGGCGGTGGTCCGCGAGACGTTCGAAGAGGCCGGGCTCCTTCTGGCCGAGCGGCCCGGCGGCCCTGCGCTCTTGGCCGGCGAACCGGGGGAGGATGCCCGCCTCGCCGAGCGACGGGCCGCCGTCAACAACGGGTCCCTCCGGTTCCTGGACCTGTGCCGCGACGAGGCGCTGCGCCTCCGTGTGGGCGACATCCACTACTTCGCCCACTGGATCACGCCCCGCGGCGCCCCCCGGCGTTACGACACCCGTTTCTTCGTGGCGGCGGCCCCACCCGGCCAGGTCGCTGCCCACAGCGCCGGCGAGACCATCGACGAGGTGTGGATCACGCCGTCCGAGGCGCTCGCTCGCCATCGGGCGGGGGAGATCGAGATCATCTTCCCGACCATCCGGAACCTTCAGGCCATCGGTCGCTTCACGAGCAGCGGCGAGCTCCTCGCGGCCGCGGCCGCCGCGTCGAGCGCGGTCCCGGCGATCGAGCCGCGCGTCGTCGCGGACGGGAACGGGATGCGCATCGTGCTTCCGGGCGACCCGGGTTACGAGCAGACGCCGGTGCCCGACCCTTCCACCGGCGTGGGGCTCGGTGATTTCAACGAGGCGGTGCGCGCGGTCTCCATGCAGGCGAACGAGGAGGGCCCCGCCTCGGCGCCCGGACCCCGTCCCGGACCACGCCCAGGGCGGTGACCACGCGAACGGCGATCCCCCCGATGCCCGACTACGGCGTCGGGCCGGCGCCGCGGCCGGGACGGGTCGACGAGGTGGCGCCGGGCGTCTTGCGCCTCACTGCGCCGAACCCCGGCTTGATGACGGGGCCGGGCACCAACACCTACCTCGTCGGGCGCACCGACCCCGTCGTCGTCGATCCCGGCCCCGAGAACGCGAGCCACACCGAGGCGATCGTGGCCGCCGCCCGGCCGCTGGGGTCGATCCGCACCGTCGCGGTGACCCACACGCACGTCGACCACGCGCCCGGCGCCGCCGCGCTGGCCGCGGCCACCGGCGCGCGGGTCGTCGGGTACGGACCGGCCCAGGGCTTCGACCCCGACGAGCGCGTGGCGGAGGGTTGGACGATCGCGAGCGCGGACGGTTCGCTCACCCTCCGTGCCGTGCACACTCCGGGGCACGCGTCCGACCACCTCTGTTGGCTCGTCGAGGAGCACGCCCTGCTGCTCACCGGCGACCACGTGATGCACGGCTCCACCGTGGTCATCCGGCCGCCTGACGGAGACCTCCACCAGTACCTCTCCAGCCTCGCCCGTCTGCACGACGCCGAACCACCCATCCGCACCTTGGCGCCGGGGCATGGACGGCTGATGGACCACGTGCCCGACGTCGTGGACGCGTTGGTCGCCCACCGTCGGGCCCGCCACGGCGTGGTCGCGGACGCGCTCCGCCGTCGGGGGGAGGGAACCGTGGACGACCTGCTCCCCGACGTCTACGCCGACGTCACCGACCCCCAGCTCCCGGTGGCCCGGTTCTCGCTGTGGGCGCACCTGCGGGCGCTCGTCACCGAGGGGCGGGCCACGCTCCTCGACGCGCCCCCAGGGCAGGACACGCTCGAGAGTCGCTGGGCCGCCTGAGCTGCCCGCGCGCCGTCAGCCCGACTCGGCCTCACTCTGGCTGACGGCCGCCTCGACCCGTTCGAGCAGACGCGCCGTGCAGCTCTCCGTCTCTATCAGCGGCGCGACCTCCTCTGCGACGACCCGAGCGAGTTCCTCGAAGACCGCAGCGGTCTCGCGCGCCCCGTCGGCCAGGACCACCGGCACGCCGGCATCGCCCGCCGCGGCCAGTTCGGGGTGCAGCGGGATGGACCCCACGAGGGGCACGCCGAGCGAACGGGCCAGGCGCTCGCCGCCTCCGGAGCCGAAGAGCGCGTAGGTGGTCCCGTGCTCGCAGGTGAAGTCGCTCATGTTCTCGATGACTCCGGTGACCCTGAGATAACCCCGCCGGGCCATGTCCGCCGCCCGCGCCGCCACCTTCTGTGCCGCCACGGGCGGGGTCGTCACCACGAGCAGCTCGGTGCGGGGCAGCATGCGGGCCAGTCCCATCTGGATGTCGCCGGTGCCCGGGGGCAGGTCGACCAGGAGATAGTCCAAGTCGCCCCAGTGGGCGTCTTGGAGGAACTGCTGGACGGCCCGGTTCAGCACGAGCCCGCGCCACATGATCGCCTGCTCCTCGTCGGCCAAGAACCCCATCGACAGCACCCGCAACGTGCCCGCGCCGATCGAGCGCTCCAAGGGGACCATCTTCCCGTGCCGGGCCTCGACGTCGCCCTCCATGCCGAGCAGTCTCGGGACCGAGAAGCCCCAGATGTCTGCGTCGAGGATCCCGACGACGAAGCCGCGGGCGGCCAGCGCCACGGCCAAGTTCACGGTGACCGACGACTTCCCGACCCCACCCTTGCCCGAGGCGATCGCCAGCACCCGCGCGGTCGCCGGCACGGTCGTCTCCGGCGCGTCCTCCCGGGCCTTCCAGCGAGCCCGTGCCATCACGGCCGCTCGTTCGTCCGCGTCCATGGCGGCCACTCGCACCTCGACGGAGCGCACCCAGTCCAGCGTCTCGACGTGGCCGACCACATCGCGCTCGATCTGGGACCGCAGGGGACAGGCGGCGATGGTCAGTGCCACCTCCACCACGACGTGGCCTTCGTCGATCGTGACCGCGCGCACCATGCCCAGATCGACGATCGTGTCGCCGAGCTCGGGATCGATGACCGCCCGGAGCCGCTCGCGCACCTCGTCTTGGCGCGCCTCGTCCCGGCTCACCTCGTCGGCACGGACAGAGCTGCGGCCGGGGTCGCGGCCTGAGTCGAGCGCGCTGTCGCCAGAACGAGGGATCGAAGGTGGGGACCCGGAGGTCATGGGCGAATTCTACCTGGGTGGATGCCCTCTTCCCCCTGGTCTGCCCGTAGTCCCCGCCTGCCGGGGGTGCCGGTAACATGGAGTCGTCCGCGGGGCAGGGTGCCCCGCGTGCGCCCGGCCCTCAGGGTGTGCGGCGCAACGAGGAGGAAGCAGTGACCACGATCTCGACGTCCGTGAACATCGGGCAGAAGCCGGCGCCGGTGACCCTCAGCGACAGCGCGGTGACCAAGGTGACGGAGCTGATCGCCCAAGAAGAGGGGGGCGAGACGTTGGCCCTGCGCGTGGCCGTGAAGCCCGGCGGATGCTCGGGATACAGCTACGAGATGTTCTTCGACTCCGAGGTCATGTCCGACGACGTGGTCCGCGAGTTCGACGCCGTGAAGGTGATCGTCGACCCGGCCAGCGCGGAGCTGCTCTCCGGGTCGACCCTCGACTACAGCGACGGCCTTCAGGGCGCGGGGTTCCACATCACGAACCCCAACGCGACCCGTACCTGCGGCTGCGGCTCCTCGTTCAGCTGACCCCGGGCCCGGTGGGCCCGTGACCGACAGCCGGCCGCACTCCGAACCGTCCGCTCAAATCGCGCCGGAGCCGAGCGGCGGCGCGATCTCCTTCATCCTCAACGGCGAGGCGGTGTGCGTCGACGACGGGATCTCCCTCCTGGATGTGCTGCGCGAAGAGCTCGGGTGCCGTTCGGTCAAGGACGGCTGCAGCCCGCAGGGCCAGTGCGGGTGCTGCACAGTGTGGGTCGACGGTGCCCCCCGGGTGGCTTGCGTCACGCCCGTGCGTCGGATCGCGGGTCGCGCGGTGACGACGCTCGAAGGTCTCTCGTCTGAGCTGCGCGAGCGATGGGCCGGCGCGTTCGTCACGACCGGTGCAAGCCAGTGCGGCTTCTGCACGCCCGGCATCCTCATGCGCCTGGCGGCGCTGGAGGAGGGCGGCGGGCAACGGACGCGCGGAGACGTCGAGGCGGCACTGCGCGCGCACCTGTGCCGCTGCACCGGATGGCAGTCCATCGTCGAGGCGGCCTGCCTGGCGCTCCAGCTGCCTGGCGCAGCCCCGGGTGACATCGAGGCGGTCGGCCGGCGAGACGCAGGATCGATCGCGCTCACCACCCGCAACGCAGGTCGGGACCCGGTGCTTGCCGCCTGGCGGGCCCAGGTGGAGGGCGTTTCTCAGCAAAGCTCGGGTCGCGTTGTCGTCCTGGGCGGCGGCGGGTTCGCCGACGATGTTTCGCCACCGGACGCGCTGCTCCAGCTCGGCGCGGACGCTCCCCTCGCCACCGGATTCCGGGCCGCGCGCGCGAATGCTGGCCGTGTGCAGGGTCGTAACAGCACGGTGCCGCTGTCACACCCGGTCGACGTGCCCGCGGGCGCGTGGGCGCTCACGTTGCAGACCACGTGGGTGGAGCCGGCTTACGTGGAGCCCGATGCCAGCTGGAGTCGTCCCGGCGGCCAAGCCGCCTCGCCGTTGGCGAACGGTGGCGCGTTCGGCGGTAAGCGCGACAGTCCCGTGGCTGCACGCGCCCGGGCCTTGGCCGAGAGCGAAGGGGTGCCGGTGCGGGTTCTGTGGCGCCGCGAAGACGTCGTTCGCGGCGGCCCCAAACGGCCTCCGCTCGCGGTCGCGCTCCGGTCGGACGGCTCAGGGATGCTCCGGGTCGGGCGCACGCCAGGCTCCGACGACCTCGCGCTCGTACTCGCTCGCCTGCACGAGCTGGCACCGGAGGTGGAGGTCGAGGTCGTCGACGTCGCCGGCCCGTCCGTGTCGCCGGCCCTGCGCGGTGCCGTCTGGGCCGAGCTCCTGGCCGCACGCGCCGCGGTGCGCGTGCTGGCCGACAACATGGCGGGCGAGTCGTTCGCCCCGGGCTTCGGGCAGGCTGAGACTGCGGTCCCCGGGGCCGGTCGGGCCCGGGTCGAGCTGCGGTTCGACGAAGGCGAACGCGGCCGGCTCCACGCCGAGGTATGGGCGGGCGAGGTGCTGGACGCGGTGACGCTGCGCTCCTACGCGTTGGGCGCGGTGCACCAGGCACTGGGGTTGGTTCTGAGCGAGGGCATCGCCGTCGATTCGGCCGGGGACCCGCTCGACCTGACCATCCGCTCCTTCGGGATCCTCGCCGCCCGTGACATGCCAGAGGTGATGGTCACCCTTCACGAAGAGCACGGGTGGCCGGTTAACGGATCCGATGCCGTCTTCGCGGCCACCCTGGCGGCGGCATGGATGGCCGAGGGGCTTGTCCCGCACTGGCCCACCCGCCGTGCGGCCGTGCGTGCGCCTCGGCGCGACGTGGCACCATTCGGCAGTCGAGAGGAGCTGATGTGAGCCCTGCGGTAGGTCCTTACTCACCCGTCCGCCGGGCGGGTGATTGGGTCGTCACGTCGGGCCAGGTGGGCCTGGCCGAGGATGGGAAGGGCGGGGCCGCCCTCGTTCCCGGTGGGACGGTCTCCGAGTTGCGCCAAGCGTTGCAGAACGTGGCGGAGGTGCTGGCGATCGAGGGCGCCACGCTGCTCGACGTCGTGAAGACGACACTGTTCCTGGTCGACATGGCCGACTTCGCGTCGGTGAACGAGGTGTGGGTCGAGTACTTCACAGAGAGCCGCCCGACCCGTTCTGCCGTGGCTGTCGCCACACTGCCGATCGGGGCCCGGGTCGAAGTCGAGGCCTGGGCGTACGCGCCGGTGGTCTGAACCGCACGTTCCACGACACCGGCGGAGGACCGCCGAACACGGGGGGAGGCGCGATTACCCGACGCTGTCGCGTTGCACGCCGGGGTGCCAGGCCACGTGGCCAAAGCGGTAGCCAACCGAGCGCACAGTCTGGATCAGGTGCGCGTGCTCCTCGCCGAGCTTGGCCCGCAGCCGCCTGATGTGCACGTCGACGGTGCGCGCGCCGCCATAGTACTCGTAGCCCCAGACACGGCTGAGGAGGGTCTCGCGAGTGAAGACTTTGGCCGGGTGGCCGGCGAGGAACCGGAGCAGCTCGTACTCCATATACGTGAGGTCGAGCACCCGCCCGGCCACGGCGGCCTGGTAGGTCTCGAGGTTGAGCATCAGCGACCCGTACTCGATGATGTCGGGCCGCATGCTCTGCCCGGCGCGCCAGAAGAGGTGCTGCAACCGCGCCACGAGCTCCTGGGGTCGGGCGGGCAGCACGCAGAAGTCGTCGTAGAGGTCGTCGCGCAGGAGCAGCTCCCCCACCTGGTCGGACGAGATAGCTAGCAGAAGTGGGCTCAGGGGGACCTCGCGCATGCGCAGGTGCCGGCAGAAGGCCACCGCTGCTGTCAGGTCGTTGCCGGTGACGACGAGCGCGCCGGAGTAGCCCTCGATGCGCCCGTCCGCGCCGGGCGACGGGACGCGGTTGGCTCCGGAGACGCCGTGGTGACCGAGTCCCGCGCTCTGCAGCGCGAGGGTCACTTCGGCAGGCAGGTCGGCCGGAAAGCAGAGGAGCGGGTCCATCGGCAATGCGTCAGAGGAGCGGCAGGTAACGGTCCAGCTCGAACTCGGTGACCTGAGCCTGGTACTCCTCCCATTCGGCTCGCTTGTTGCGAATGAACCATTCGAAGACATGGTCGCCCAGGGTTTCGGCCAGGAGGTCAGAGCCCTCCATCTCGTTGACCGCGTCGTGCAGGCTCGACGGCAGAGGTTCGATCCCCTTCTTCGCCAGTTCCTTGGGCGTGAGGGTGAAGAGGTTGTCGTCTGCCTCGGCCGGCAACGGGTAGCCCTCGGCTATTCCACGCAGGCCGGCGGCGAGGATCACGGCGAACGTGAGGTACGGGTTGCACGCGCTGTCGGGCGCCCGGTACTCGAGGCGGGTCGACTCGCTCTTGCCCATCTTCACCACCGGCACGCGCACGAGAGCGGAGCGGTTGTTGCGGGCCCAGCTGACGTGGACGGGAGCCTCGTACCCACCGATGAGGCGCTTGTAGGAATTCACCCACTGATTCGTGACGGCGGTGATCTCTCGGGCGTGGTAGAGGAGACCGGCGATGAACCGACGGGCGACATCGGAGAGCCCGTAGCGGTCCGACTGGTCGACGAATGCGTTGCGCTCGCCCTCCCACAGCGAGATGTGGGTATGCATGCCCGACCCCTGGACACCGCCGAGGGGCTTGGGCATGAAGCTCGCGAACACGCCCTCTTGGCGCGCCATCTCCTTGATCACCATGCGCGTCGACATGACGGTGTCGGCCATGGTGAGCGCGTCGGTGTAGCGCAGGTCGATCTCGTGCTGGCTGCGGGCATCCTCGTGCTGGGTGTGCTCGACGGGAATGCCCATTTCCTCCAGCGCCAGTACCGAGCGACGACGCAGGTCGCTGGTCAGGTCGGCCACTGTGAGGTCGAAGTACGAGCCCGAGTCCAAGAGCACCGGACCCCGTGCCGGATCGGAGTCGGCGAAGTAGAAGTACTCGACCTCAGGTGAGGCGAAGAACGTGTAGCCGGCCGCCCGAGCTCGCTCCAGGGTGCGGCGGAGGGCGTAGCGCGGGTCACCCTCGAACGGGGTCCCGTCGAGGTTGGCGATGTCGCAGAACACGCGGGCCACCTGCGCGTCGTCGTGGTGCCACGGCAAAAGCTGAAAGGTTTTGGGGTCGGGCCGCGCCAGCACGTCGGCCTCCTGCACCCGGCTGAACCCGTCGATGGCCGAGCCGTCGAAGGTCATCCCCTCGTCGAGGGCGTTCTCGAGCTCCGCCGGGGTGATGTTGAACCCCTTCGGCGTCCCGAGCACGTCGGTGAACCACAGCTGAACGAAGCGGATGCCCCGTTCCTCCACTGTCCGGAGCACGTAATCGCGCTGGCTTTGCACCGCACCAGCTTCGCATGCGCGGACTACCCACTCCTCCTCGGGCCACTCCTCCTTTAGACCGCGCCGTCTCTCGTCGGGGACCGCCGAACGATTTGGGAACGGCCGGCGCCGACCGCGACGACCTCGCGCCGGACCCATCGGTTTCGCTGAGGGGCTCCATCGGTTTCCCAGAGAGGCTCTTGAGCGTTCCCAAAGAGAGGCTCTCGAGCGCTTCGCCACTGTTCCCACAGAGCCCTCCGCGCCTTTTTGCAGAGAGCCCACCCCGTGCCCCTCCGGAGCCACGACGGCCTCGGCGCCCGGCCACAAGGATTCGCCGGAAAAAGGCCCGGTAATCTGAGTTGATGGCGACCCTTCGCCTGGCCGCAGCACAGTTGAACACCGTGGTCGGCGACCTCTCCGGCAACGTCGAGCGCGTGCTCGGAGCCCTCGCGGCCGCGGAGGCCGCCGGGGCGGACCTCTGCGTCATGCCCGAGTTGGCCATCACCGGATACCCGCCCGAGGACCTGCTCCTCAAGCCAGGTTTCGTCGCGGACAACGTCGCCGCACTGGAGAAGGTGGCCGCCGCAACCGGCCAGTGCGCCATCGTGGTCGGTTTCGTCGGGGCTGCCGAGGGCGCCGCAGGACTTGCGAACGCGGCGGCGGTGTGTGCCGGCGGACGCGTCTGTGGGATCTACCGAAAGCGCTTCCTCCCCAATTACGGCGTCTTCGACGAGCAGCGGTGGCTCGTGCCCGGCCACGAGCCGCCCCTGTTGTTCGGAATTGCGGGGGGCTGGGTCGGGGTTTCGGTGTGCGAGGACGTCTGGTTCGACGACAGCCCGGTCGCCCAGGCCGGCCATGCGGGCGCCGACGTCGTGGTCAACATCAATGCGTCGCCCTATAACCGGGGCCGGCGGACCGAGCGCATGACAGTGTTGCGGGCCCGCGTCGCCGAGGCGGGTTGCGCCATCGCCTACGTGAACCAGGTTGGCGGGCAGGACGAGCTCGTGTTCGACGGTGACTCCCTCATCGTCGCGGCCGACGGGACACTGCTGGCGTCCGGCAAGCAGTTCGAGACGGACCTCGTGCTCGTGGACCTGCCGATCGGCCGGCACCGCCCGCATGCCGTCACCGAGCTGCTCCCCCGCATCGTCGTGACCGAGCCCAGGTCCGGCACGCGCCAGCCGCTCGCCCGACCGGTGCCGCGCCCCGCGTTGAGCGACCACGCCGAGGTGTACTCGGCGCTGGTGCTCGGCACGCGTGACTACCTGGGCAAGAATGGCTTCAACGAGGCAGTGATCGGCCTGTCGGGCGGGATCGACTCCTCGCTCGTCGCCACGATCGCTGTCGATGCGCTCGGCCCTCAACGTGTGCACGGGCTGTCCATGCCCTCGCGCTACTCGAGCGACAGCTCGCACGGTGACGCCGAGTCGCTGGCGGAGCGTCTCGGCATCGACCTCTCGGTGGTCTCCATCGAAGAGGCGCACGTCGCCTTCGCCTCCATGCTCGCGCCCGTGCTCGGGAGGGAGCCCTTGGGCCTCACGGACGAGAACCTGCAGTCCCGTCTGCGCGGTGTGCTGCTCATGGCCGTTTCAAACGCGAAGGGCTGGATCGTGCTCACGACGGGGAACAAGTCCGAGCTTGCAACCGGCTACTCCACGCTCTACGGGGACTCGGCCGGTGGGTTCGCGGTGATTAAGGACGTGCCCAAGACCCTCGTCTACGCGCTGTGCCGTTATCGCAACACGCAGGCCGTCTTGGAGGGACGTCCGGGTCCCATCCCCGAGAGCGTGCTGGACAAGCCCCCGTCGGCCGAGCTTCGACCCGACCAGCGCGACGACCAGTCTCTTCCGCCCTACGAGGAGCTCGATCCGGTGCTCCAGGGTTATGTCGAGCGCGACCGCACCGCAGCCGACCTGGTCGCCGAGGGATTCGACCCCGCCGTGGTCGATCAAGTGGTGCGGCTCGTCGACGGCGCGGAGTACAAGCGCCGCCAGTCGCCCCCCGGTGTGCGCATCACGACCAAGGCATTCGGCAAGGACCGCCGCATGCCCATCACGAACCGCTACCGCTCCTCGGCCCTGGAGGAATCGAGCGGTGGCTGACCCGGCCGGGCGGGCCGGGGACGAGAAGAGATTCCGAAGCATCGAGACGCTCGGCGGTCTGATCGGGCGGTACTGCTGGATCGAGCACCGCATCTTCGAGATGACCGGAGGCTGGGCGTCCGCTCCGAATCGAAACGGGACCTCGCTCGACGCCGCCGATGCCGAGCGCCGGGTGTGGTGTGCGTCCGTGTCGCGGCGTCACGGCGTGCTCTCCGCGCGGTGGCGCGAGCGCTTGCCGCTGCGTGCAGGGGTCGACCGCGCCGTCTTGGTGGCGCCGCCACCGGGGCCATTGTCCGCTTGGTTGGAGGAGCTCGCCATGGCAGCCGATCCGTGGGGCGGGCTGGAGGGCCTCGTCCAGGGGGTGCTACCGGGGCTGGCCGAGACCTACGCGGCGCACCTCAAGGGTGCCTCGGCGGTCAGGGAGGGACCCGTCATGGAGGTACTGGTGGAGGCACGCCGGGAGGGGATGAGGGACATCTCGGGCGGTCTTGCCCTCCTGCAGAGAGTGCCGGGAAGGGGGGAACGGGCTGGGCACGAGGTGCCGAAGCAGGCAGGCGACATGGACCGGATCGTTGAACGGGCGTTTGATGAATTCAGCGTTTTCCCAGCTGTACGTCCATCTTGACAGCCCCATTACACTGTCTCAGCAGCCCGCGTGCGCCAAGAGAACGGGCGTCAGCTGCGTCTAAGGAGCGCAGGCCCGGTGTCGCCGCCGCGGCCGAGATGGGACGGAAGGTTCGGCTTTGGCCAAGGAACGTATCGAGCGCGACGACGAAGACCTCGTACGGCTCTACCTGACAGATATCGGACAATACCCGCTACTGACCAAGGACGACGAGGTCCGCTTGGCCCAGGCCATCGAGGCCGGAAGGGCCGCCGAGGTGGAGGCAACCAAGGCGCCCAAGACCATCACCACGGCCAAGAAGCGCGAACTGCGCCGGTCGGTGATCGAGGGCGAGCAGGCCCAGCAGACGTTCGTACAGTCGAACCTGCGGCTGGTGGTGTCGATCGCCAAGAAGTATCAAGCCTCGGGCCTGCCCCTCCTGGACCTGATCCAGGAAGGCAATTTGGGATTGATGCACGCGGTCGAGAAGTTCGACTGGCGCAAGGGCTTCAAATTCTCCACGTACGCGACCTGGTGGATCCGCCAGGCCATCACGCGTGGGATTGCGAACACGGGACGGACGATCCGGCTCCCCGTGCACGCAGGCGACACCCTCGCTCGGGTGCAGAAGGCCCAGGCCCGCTTGGAGCTCAAGCTCGGGCGGCCGGCCACCTTGGCCGAGCTGGGTGTCGAGGTCGAGATGCCCGAAGACAAGCTCGTAGAGGCGCTGCGCTTCCGGGCCGAGCCACTGTCGCTGTCCGAGCCGCTGCGTGAGGACGGTGACGCGGAGTTGGGCGACGTCGTCGAGGACCGCTCGGCCGAGTCGCCCTTCGAGGTGGCGGCGGTGTCGCTCCTGCCCGACGAGATCGGCCGGCTTCTCTCGCCGCTCGACGAGCGCGAGCGCGAGATCCTGCGGTTGCGCTTCGGGTTGGATCGAGGCGAGCCCCGGACATTGGAGGAAGTGGGCGAACACTTCAACCTGACCCGGGAGCGCATTCGCCAGATAGAAGCGCGGGCCATGTCCAAGCTGCGCCACCCGTCGTCCGACACGGGCGCCCGCGATCTGCTGACCGTTTAGGTCCTGGTTGGCCCCGCCGGTAGGGGTCCGCCGAGCACACTCGAGAGCGGGTCGGCGCGAGCGCATAGGCTCACCCGAATGAAGAAGCTCCTCATTTTGGCCGTGATCGTTGCCATCGGCGTCCTCGCCGCCCGCCAACTGCGGGACACGACTATCGAAGATTCGGTCCAGGAATCCACGTAAGAGAACCTGGAGAGAGGCGGCCCTCCGACTGTTCGGCGGCTTTTGGGCAGGGCGTCGGGGACGAACGGCGGGGGGTGTCGGTGACTATGCGGCCCGGCTCCCGGCTGGCGTGGCGGCGTGCCGATTGCGCAGACCCCGTCGCCACAGGATCAGCGCAGCGCCCGCCACGGCGAGGCTCGTCGTGAGGACCGGCGTGGTACGCCCCACCCGATCGCGCAGACGGATGGGCTTCGTGAAGTGGCGGACCTCCCACCCGCGCTCGCGGGCGACCTTGGCCAACGCGCGGTCCGGGTTCACCGCCACGGGTCGCCCGACCGCCTCGAGCATGGGCAGATCGGTGGCGGAATCCGAGTAGGCGCTGCTGGCTTCGAGATCGAGGCCGGTGCGGTCCGCGATCTCGCGCATGGCGTTGGCCTTGGACTCGCCGTAGGCGTAGAAGGCCATGCGTCCGGTGTAGCGGCCCTCGTCGTCCACCTCCCCGCGGGAGCAGATGGCGCCGTCTGCACCCAGGAGGTCGGCCAGCGGAAGCACGATCTCCTCCGGCGAGGCGGAGACCAGGTAGACGCGATGGCCGGCCGCCCGGTGGAGCTCCATCAGTTCGAGCGCCTCGGCGTACATGATCGGCTCGATCGTTTGGAGCATCGTCTCGCGCACGATCTGGCGAACCTGGGCCCGGTCCCAACCCTTGGTCACGGCCAGCATCGACTCTCGGACTCGGGTCAGGCGCTCTTCGTCGGCGCCGAAGTAGAGGTAGATCAGCTGGGAGAGAGCGGCCCTCGCCACTATGCGTCGCTTGATCAGCCCGCCCTTCAGGAAAGGGCGCCCGAAGGCCGCGATGGAGGCGCGGTCGATGACGGTCTTGTCGAGATCGAAGAACGCCGCCTCCATACCTTCAATGGTACGGGCGGAAGTGCCCTGATCTTGAGCAATCGAGACAAACCACGGGTAAACAGTGCCTCACGATGGCCGCTCACATCGCCGCTCACGTGGCGATCGGTAGGGCGGCCGCTCACACAGCCATCCGCGCCGCCATACACGAGCATCACACGATTGGCGTTCAGGATCGAGACGGGAGCCCCCACGAAACGGCGCTTCGCCGCGCGAAAGAAGCGAACAACGCGAACGAACGGTGAACGGCAATCAAACCGTGGACGCCGTTCGAAAGACGGGTCAGCGACTCAGAGGGGACGGGTGGGCGACGGATCCCTAACCGCCGGTGAAGAGCGACGGATCCCTAGCTGCCGATGAAGAGGTCGTGAACGGCTTGCTCGGTCTCCGCGGTCGCCAGCACGAGCACCTCGTCTGCGGATTGGAGCCTGGTATCGCCGCGGGGGACGATCAGGCGGTCGGCGCGCACGACCGCCACGACGACCGTGTCGCGGGGGAAGGGGAGGTCGGCGATGGCCTTGTCCTTGGCCGGCGAGTCCTCAGCCAGGGTGATTTCGACCAGGTGCGCCGACCCACCCTGGAACTGGAGCAGGCGCACGAGGGAGCCGACCGAGACCGCCTCCTCGACGAGCGCCGTGAGGAGCTGTGGCGTGGAGACCGACACGTCCACGCCCCAGCTCTCGTTGAAGAGCCACTGATTCTTCGGGTGGTTGACCCGGGCCACGACGCGGGGCACCGCGAACTCTTGCTTGGAGAGCAACGAGATGACGAGGTTGTCCTCGTCATCGCCGGTGGCGGCAACGACGACATCGACCGTGGAAAGACCGGCCGCATCGAGCGAGGCCACCTCGCAGGCGTCGGCGGCGATCCAAGTGACGTCCAGTGTCGGCCGCAGCCGCTCGACGAGATCGGGGTCGAGCTCGAGCACGAGGACGTCGTGACCGCTCTCATGCAAGTCCGACGCGATGGCGGTGCCAACGCTTCCGGCTCCCGCGATAGCAACCTTCATGTGTCCGGGTCCCCATGCCGCTCCCAGTCGGCGGATTCCTCGCTCTGAGCGCGCCGGTCCGGTGACAGCGCGCTGTCGAGGTCACGTCGGGCTTCGTCAAGGACCGCGAGATGAAGGACGTCGCCTCCCTGTCCGACGAGCTCGCGGGCGTCCAGACGCGGGACACCGGCGCGTGTGACGGCGACCAGGCTGAGTCGACCTGGCTGCTCCAGATCAGAGAGTGGACGTCCGGCCCAGGCGTCGGGGAGCGAGCGGTCGATCAAGGCCAGACGGCCCGAGGGGTCAGACCAGTCAGTGACGTCTTTGTCGGGGAGCAAGCGGCGCCGGACCTGGTCGATCGTCCAGGTCACCGTGGCCACGGTCGGAATGCCGAGGCGCTGGTACACCTCGGCTCGCCGTGGGTCGTAAATCCGGGCCACCACGTTGGGAATGTTGTAGGTCTCGCGGGCAATGCGAGCGGTCAGGATGTTGGTGTTGTCACCGCTCGTGACCGCGGCGAGGGCGTCGGCGTGGAGCGCGCCCGCCTTCTCAAGATCGTCCCGGTCGAACCCCGAGCCGACGATGCACGGGCCTTCCCAGCCCTTGAGGCGTCGGAAGGCTCGGGCCGACTTGTCCAGCACGGCGACCGTATGGCCTTCGGCGCTGAGCGAGAGAGCGAGGCCCGACCCGACGCGGCCACACCCGACGACGACGACGTGCACGCCACAGTGCAACACGCCACGTGTGCCGTTGCAATACCGGCCGTCGGCTCCGAGCACCCCGCCGGGACCTCGTACTGTGGACATGTGGCCACGCCCACCACGTCGACCGGTACGGCAGCCGGCACGTCGACTGGGGCCGGGGCCTCCGCGTCGGCTCCCTCCTTCGTTCCGCCCGGCGTCGCGGTGGATGCCATTCCCGAAACGCGGCGATACCGACTGAAGAACAGGCTGCTCGGGCCTCCACTCGTGACCGAGCAGCTCGCTACGGAGCGACTGAGCCGGCCCGTCGCCCTTGGCGTGCTGTCGCCGGATTGCATCTCGTCCTCGGCATACGGGACCGAGCAGATGCTGACCCAACTCGTGCCTTTCGTGGGGTTGGCGGCGTTCACGCTCGTCGTGCCGATCACACTCGCCATCCTCGGCGTCCTCTTCTTCGTGACCCTGTCGTACCTGGAGGTGATCCAGCTCTACACGAAGGCCGGTGGTTCGTATGTGGTGGCCCGGGACAACTTCGGGCCGAAGATCGCGCAGATCGCTGCCGTGGCGCTCCTCATCGACTACACGGTCACCGTTGCGGTGCAGACATCGGCGGGCACCGCCGCGCTGACCAGCGCAGTGCCGAGCTTGGCCAACACCACCGACACCGTCCTCATCACGGTCGGGGTGGTGCTGCTGTTGCTGTACGGAAACCTGCGCGGCATCCGTGAGGCAGGGCGCTACTTCGCCGTGCCCACCTACTTCTTCATCATCTCCTTGGTGACAGTGATCGTCATGGGCTTCGTCAAGGAGGCCCTGGGCATGCTGCACTACATTCCACTGCCGCCACAGAACCAGCTCTACGGCGGCAGACTCGGCACGCCGGGCGAGGGTTGGCTCATGGGCCTCGCTTATATCTCGCTGCTGCGATCGTTCGCCAACGGCGGCTCTTCGCTCACCGGGCTCGAGGCGATCTCCAATGGCGTGAGCAGCTTCCGGCGCCCGGAGGCGAAGCACGCCCGCCAGGTCCTCGTCGTCATGAGCTCGACGCTCGGATTCTTGGTCCTCGGGGTGACCCTGCTGGCCCGGTGGACACACGCCGTGCCCTTCGCCATCGGCTCGCCCACGGTGGTGTCCCAGGAAGCGAAGGCGGTGTTCGGCACCAGCCCGGCCGGCCACCTCGCCTTCTATGTCGTGCAGTTGGCCACGATGCTGATCCTCTACACGGGCGGGAACACGAGCTTCAACGGGTTCCCCTACCTCGCCAGCTTCGTGGCCGGCGATGCCTTCCTGCCCCGTCAGCTGACGAGGCGGGGCCACCGCCTGGCGTTCTCCAACGGCATCATCGTGCTCACCGCGGTCGCGCTCGCGCTCATCGTCGCCTACAAGGCGCAGGTCAGCGGGCTCGTCTCCCTCTACGCGATCGGCGTATTCACCGGCTTCACGATGGCGGGGTCGGGCATGGTCAAGCACCACCTCGACACCCGGCGGGGCCACTGGAAGCGCTCCGTGGTCGTGAACGGGTTCTCGGCTCTCCTCTCCTTTAGCGTCGTCCTGATCTTCGCCGTCGCGAAGTTCAGGGAGGGGGCGTGGCTGATCGTCGTCGTCGGCCCGTTGCTCTACTTCGGGCTCATCCGGCTGCACGCGGAGTACGCGCGCGAGGAGGACATGCTCGAGACGGGCGTGTCCGAGGCATCGGAGGCCCCGGTCCTCCGGCGGCACGTGGTGGTGGTGCTGGTCGACCGGCTGGACATGGCCACTGTCCGCGCTGTGCAGTACGCGCGGACGCTGGCTCCGGACGACCTTCGTGCGGTGCACTTCGACATCGACACCAAGGCCGCCCGCGAGCTCGAGGAGGAGTGGACCCGTTTGGGTCACGGCCGCGTCCCGCTCGACATCATCGAGTGCCCAGACCGCCGACTGGGGCGGGCCGCCGTCGAGCTGGTGGCGGACGCCACCGCCGACGGGGACACCGAGTGCACCGTGCTCCTGCCCCGCCGTGCCTTCGCCCGAGGATGGAACCGGTTCCTGCATGATCGCACGGCCGACAAGCTCGCCGCCGTGATCGGGCAGGTGCCCCACGTCAGCGCCACGATCGTGCCGTACATCGTCGGTGGGCGCGACGCCGAACGGGTCCGCACGTACGGACGCTCGGTCCAGCTGGACCGTTTACTGGGCCGGTCGGGTGAGGGGAAGGGAACGGGAGACGCCGACGAGCGCACAAGACTGGACCGGAGCGGCCGGCGGGATTGGGCGCGCCGGCCGGGGACGCTGCTCGCGGCGGACCGAACGCTGGCTCGGCGGGCGGGTGCGACGACGCCGATCGCCGGGGTCGTGCCGCGCCAGCGCATCCGGGTGGCGGGGCGGGTCAGGTCCGTCCGGGTTCAGCCGAAGGCGGGGACACAGAACCTCGAGTGCGTGTTGCACGACGGCACGGGCGGCCTCCTCCTCGTGTTCCAGGGCCGACCGAAGATCGCAGGGATAGAGCCCGGCGCGCGGCTGGTCGCCGAGGGCATGGTCGGCACCTGGGGTCGCCGCCCCGCCATGCTCAACCCGTCGTTCGAGCTCATCCAGGGTGCGGAGACCGATCCAACCGAGTCCTGACGCACGCGTGCCCAAAAAGGGGCGATCTTGCCCGCTGCAGCGCCAGTGGCTAACGTGCCCTCCGGCCCGGCGTCGGGTGTGCTCACCCCGACGCGCCGCCGGCCGAGATCGCTACATCAGCCACGGTGGTTCTGAGCGCTGCCGCACGGAGTGGAAGAGGGAAGGGCACACCGGGAATGATCAATCGCCTCGCAGCCGAGGGTGGTTACCAGAGCTTCCACCTCGGCGGAGCGGACAAGACCTGGTTGTACATCTGCCTGGCCGCCGGGATCGTGGGCATCGCCGCCGGCCTGTTGCTCGCTCGCAACGTGCTGGCCGCCGACCAGGGCACGCTCACGATGCGGGAGATCGCCCAGGCTGTCCAGGAGGGCGCCCAGGCGTTCCTGGCCCGTCAGTTCCGGGCCATCGTGATGATCATCATCCCCCTGGCGATCCTGATCTTCTTCACCGCGACCAAGGTGGTGAAGCCCGACGGTGGGGTGGCGCTGAGCTTCCAACAGGACGGCCTCTACCGGGTTATCTGCTTCCTGTGGGGCGCGGCTTTCTCGGGCCTCACCGGGTTCATCGGAATGAGCATCGCCGTACGGGGGAATGTCCGCACCGCGGCGGCGGCCTCCAAGGGCGGCGGGATGGCCGCCGCCCTCCGGGTTGCGTTCCGCACGGGTGCCGTCACGGGCATGCTCTGCGTCGGCCTCGGCCTGGCCGGAGCCACGGCCATCGTCCTCATCTGGCAGAACATGGCGACGGCCGTTCTGATCGGGTTCGCGTTCGGCGCCTCGCTGCTCGCGCTCTTCATGCGTGTCGGCGGCGGCATCTTCACCAAGGCGGCCGACGTGGGTGCCGACCTCGTCGGCAAGGTGGAGGCCGGCATCCCCGAGGACGACCCGCGTAACGCCGCCACGATCGCCGACAACGTGGGCGACAACGTCGGTGACTGCGCCGGCATGGCCGCCGACCTCTTCGAGTCCTACGAGATCACGATCATCGCCGCGTTGATCCTCGGCTACTCGGCCTTCGGCGCCATCCACAGGAACCCGACCCCGGCCGTCCTCTTCCCGCTCATCGTCCCCGCCATCGGGATTTTCGCGTCGGTCGTCGGTGTGGTGGCCGTGCGGGCCCGCAAGAGCGACCGCAACGCCCTCACGCCGATCAACCGCGGCTTCTGGCTCGCGGCGGGCATCACCGTCGTCGGCGCGCTGCTGGTGGCGCAGTACTACGTGCACAACCTGAAGGTCTTCTGGGCCGTGCTGACCGGCGTCGGGCTGGCGCTCGTGGCCAGCCAGATCACAGAGCAGTTCACCTCCACCGAACGCACCCCGGTGAGGGAGATCGCGCAGTCGGCGCGCACGGGCCCGGCCACGACCGTCCTCTCGGGTTTCTCCATCGGCCTGGAGTCGTCGGTCTGGGCCATCGTCGCGATCGCGATCTCGATCGGGGTCGCGATCGGGCTCGGCGACGGCAACATCGAGCTCACCTTCTATCTCGTGGCGCTGATAGGCATCGGACTGCTGGCCACGGCCGGCATGGTGGTGTCGGAGGACAGCTTCGGGCCCGTGTCGGACAACGCAGCCGGCATCGCCGAGATGTCGGGGGAGTTCACGGGCGAGGCCGAGCGGGTCATGGTCAGCCTCGACGCGGTCGGGAACACGACCAAGGCGATCACCAAGGGTGTGGCCATCGGCTCGGCCGTGATCGCGGCCGTCGCCCTTTTCTCGTCGTTCATTGAGACGATCAACACGCAGCTGAACCTGCATCTGCGGGCCAACGAGCTCTTAGTGTCACCGTTCACTCAGATCAACGTCTCGAACCCGAAGACGTTCACCGGGCTGCTCATCGGCGGATCCATCGGCTTCCTCTTCTCGTCGCTGGCCATCCGCGCGGTGGGGCGTTCGGCCGGCACCGTGGTCATGGAGGTGCGCCGCCAGTTCCGCGAACACCCCGGGATCATGGACTACTCCGAGAAGCCCGAATACGGGCGCGTCATCGGGATCTGCACGGCCGCTGCGCAGCGGGAGCTGGCCACGCCCGCGCTGCTGGCCATCCTCACCCCGGTCATCATCGGGTTCGGGATCAACTACTTCGCGCTGGGAGCGTTCCTGGCCGGCACCATCCTCACCGGACAGCTGCTCGCGAACACTCTGTCGAACTCCGGTGGAGCTTGGGACAACGCCAAGAAGTACATCGAGGATGGGAACGAGGGCGGCAAGGGCTCGGACCCGCACAAGGCCGCGGTCATCGGCGACACGGTGGGCGACCCGTTCAAGGACACGGCCGGCCCCGCCCTCAACCCGATGATCAAGGTGATGAACCTGGTCTCTCTCCTCATCCTCCCGGCCGTGATCACGTTGCGCAACCACACCGGCACGCGCCTCGCCATCGCCGGCGTGGCGCTCGTGGTGTTGCTCGCGGCACTGGCCTTCTCCAAGCGCGCCGCGGCCCCGATGGACGCCGAGGCCGCCACCGAAGCCGCCCCCGCGCCAGCAGCGGTTGCTTCGGCTGATTAACCTGGTCAGCGGCCTGAGACACCACACGGCGGCGGTAGGCGAGCCGGGCCATAACCTTGACAGGGACGTCACGGACACTCAACCTGGCGTGACCATGCCCTTCGTTCCCCCCGACCCAACCACGCCCTCAGGCACGCGCCGCGAGGTGGACCGTGGGTAAGGCGCTCGTCATCGTGGAGTCGCCGGCCAAGGCGCGCACGATCAGCGGCTTGCTCGGCCCCGATTTCGTCGTGGAGTCGTCGGTCGGCCATATCCGCGACCTGCCCCGCGGCGCCGACGAGGTGCCCGCCGCGCTCAAGGGCGAGCCGTGGTCGCGCTTGGGCGTGGACGTCGACAACGGCTTCAAGCCGCTCTACGTCGTCTCGGCACCGAAGAAATCGGTGGTGGCCAACCTCAAGAAGCTCCTGAAGACCGCCGACGAGGTCTACCTCGCCACCGACGAAGACCGCGAGGGCGAGTCCATCGCGTGGCACCTGTCCGAGGTGCTCAACCCGACCGTGCCGGTGAAGCGCATGGTGTTCCACGAGATCACTCCCGCCGCCATCGCCCGCGCGGTGGAGGACTGGCGCGAGCTCGACCGAAGGCTCGTCGATGCGCAGGAGGCGCGCCGGATACTCGACCGGCTCTACGGCTACGAGGTTTCGCCCGTGCTGTGGCGCAAAGTCATGCCGCGTTTGTCGGCCGGCCGGGTGCAGAGCGTCGCCACCCGGATGGTGGTGGAGCGGGAGCGGAGCCGCATGCGCTTCCACTCCGCGACCTGGTGGGGGATTGAGGGCACCTTCACGAACGGGGCGGCCCCGTCGGGCTTCGCCGCCACTCTGGTCGGGCTGGGTGGGGACACCGTCGCCACGGGCAGGGATTTCGACGAGCAGGGCCGGCTGGCTCGAGAGGACGGGGTCCGGGTCCTCGGCGAGGAGGCGGCCACATCGGTCGCGGCGGCGCTGACAGGCCGGTCCTTCGCGGTGAGCTCCGTCCAGGAGCGGCCGTTCCGGCGCTCGCCGGCTCCGCCGTTCATGACCTCGACCCTGCAGCAGGAGGCGGGCCGCAAGTTGCGCTTCAGCGCGCAGCGCGCGATGCAGGTGGCGCAGCGCCTGTACGAGCAGGGCTACATCACCTACATGCGGACCGATTCGACGACCCTGTCCGACGAGGCGTTGACGGCGGCGCGTACGCAAGCCCGCGAGATGTACGGCGACCCCTACGTCCCGGACTCGCCGCGCCGTTACGAACGCAAGGTGAAGAACGCGCAAGAAGCCCACGAGGCTGTCCGCCCGGCCGGCGACACGTTCCCTACCCCTGAGGCCGCGGCCCGCGACCTGTCCGGGGACGAGCTCCGCCTTTACGAGCTGATCTGGAAGCGCACCGTAGCGTCCCAGATGAACGACGCGTCCGGGACGAGCGCGCAGGTCCGCCTGACCGCCACCGTCCCCGAAGGGATCGCGGCCGGCGAAGAGGTTGAGTTCTCCGCGACCGGCCGCGTGATCGCGTTCCCGGGATTCCTGCGGGCGTACGTCGAGGGCGAGGACGACCCCGAGGCCGAACTCGCCGACCGAGAGGTCGTCTTGCCCGCCCTGGCCGTCGGCGATGTCGTCGAGGGCAGCGCCTTCGAGCCGGGTTCGCACACGACACAACCGCCGGCCCGCTACACGGAGGCGTCGCTCGTGAAGGCGATGGAGGAGCTGGGCGTGGGCCGTCCCTCCACCTACGCGAGCGTCATCGCCACCATCCTCGACCGGGGTTACGTCTGGAAGAAGGGCGCCGCGCTCGTGCCGAGCTTCACCGCGTTCGCGGTCGTGGGCCTGCTCGAGCGCTATTTCGCCAACCTCGTCGACTACGGCTTCACCGCCACGATGGAGGACGACCTCGACGAGATCGCATCGGGAACCGAGGAGTCGTTGCCGTGGCTGACCCGTTTCTACTTCGGCAGCGATGCGCCGGGAG
>JBPYFR010000155.1:0-2871 GCA_051985685.1 Acidimicrobiales bacterium | reverse complement strand
TGTCGGGCGGCGAGCGCCAGCGCGTGGCCATCGCCCGCGCTGTGGTCGGGGGGCGCCGGCTGCTCCTCGCCGACGAGCCGTCGGGCGCGCTCGACTCCACCAATGCAGAGGGAGTCATGCGCATGATCCTCGCGGCCTGCCAGCGAGGCATGGCCGCGATCGTCGTGACTCACGACGCGCAGCTCGCCTCGTGGGCCGACCGCGTGGTGTTCCTGCGCGACGGGCGCATCGTGGACCAGACCGTGCCGCTCGAGAGTCCCGACTCGTTCCTCGCCGACCTGCCGAAGCAATGAGCGTGGACGTCCTCGAGCGTCGGGTGACCCAGTCGGGCCCCGAACCGACCAGCGGCGGGGTCGCGGCCCGCCGGGCGATGATCCGCTGGGCCTGGCGCCTCTTCCGGCGTGAGTGGCGACAGCAGCTAATCATCCTGCTCCTAGTCATCGTCGCGGTGGCCGCCGTCGTCGTTGGCTCGGCCGTCGCGGTCAACACGCCTCCGCCGGCCAACGCGGGGTTCGGCACGGCCCAGGACCTCGCGACGTTCAACGTGTCGAGCGCCACGGGCAAGTCGGGAACGCAGAGCCTTTCGAGTGTGCAGGCACAGATCGCCGCGCTCCAGCGCCGTTACGGCACGGTGCAGGTCATTGAGAACGAGACGATCAACCTCCCCGGCAGTACCCAGACGTATCAACTGCGGTCCCAGGACCCCCACGGTCCGTTTGGTGGGCCGATGCTGCAACTGCTGTCGGGGCACTACCCAACCGCAGCCGACCAGGTCGCCGTGACCCCGGGCCTCGCCTCAGAGCTCAACCTCCATATCGGCGACACCTGGCCCACGGGCGGCAAGACGGTCGTCGGCATCGTGCAGAACCCCCAGAGCCTGCTCGACGAGTTCGCGCTAGTTCCGCCGGGGCGGGTCACCAACCCGACGACGGTGAGCGTCCTCTTCGACGCACCGGGCGTGGATCCGAACCGTATCGGGTCCAACGTCACGACGCCGGCCCAGAACGGGAACAGCAGCGCCATCAATCCCGAGACCATCGTGCTCGCAGTGGCGACGGTGGGGATGCTCCTGATCGCACTCGTGTCGATCGGTGGCTTCACCGTGCTGGCGCAGCGGCGCCTGCGGGCCCTCGGCATGCTCGAGTCCATGGGGGCGACCGACCGCAACGTCCGCCTCGTGATCCGGGCCAATGGCTTCATCGTCGGATTCGTCGGCGCCGTGGTGGGCTTCGCGCTGGGTTTGGCGGCCTGGCTGGCGTATCGCCCACACAATGAGCAGAGCGCGCATCACCTCATCCCGACGTTCGCCCTGCCCTGGGCCGTGATCGTGCCCGCATTGATGCTCGCCGTCGTGGCGACGCTCTTTGCCGCCGATCGGCCGGCTCGTGCCATCACACAGGTCCCCGTTGTCAGCGCCTTGGCCGGGCGTCCGCCGCCGCCGCGGCAGATCCATCGCTCATTCGTGCCGGGCGTCATTGCCCTCGTGCTCGGCTTCCTCTTCTTCTCAGCATCGGGGTCGCAGCGGGGCAACGGGGCCTTCAGGTTCGTCATACCCGGGTTCGTGGCCCTCATCGTCGGGATCATCCTCGTGTCACCGTTCTTCCTTGCGCTGCTGGCACGGGTGGGGCGGAGAGCGCCGATCGCCGTTCGTTTGTCTCTGCGCGACCTCTCGCGGTACCGGGCTCGGTCCGGCTCGGCCCTCTCTGCCATCAGCGTTGGCGTCCTGATTGCGGTGGTCATCTGTGCCGTCGCGGTGGCCCGCTACAGCAACGTCTTCGACTACGTCGGCCCGAACCTGGCGTCGAACGAGCTCGCGGTGTGGAGTCCCAGCGGCGAGAGCGCCCCGTTCGGCCAGGGTGGCCCTGGACCCGGCGGTGGGCGCCAAGCGATTCAGGCGCCGCCGGCGACGCCGACGACGTCGAGCCTCCAGTCCCAGGAGGCAACTGTCCGTTCCATCGCCTCCTCCATCGGCGCGACCCACGTCCTGGAACTGGAGACTCCATCGGCCAACCTGCAGAACCCCAGCGCCAACGGTCGGCAGTGGAACGGAGCGATCTTCGTGGCGACGCCGGCGCTGCTGCGGGCCTACGGCATCAACCCCTCGTCCATTTCGCCCAACGTCGACATCCTCACCTCACGGGCCGGCCTCTCGGGCTCGGACGTCCAGCTGACCTATGGCAGCAGCGGGAAGGGCAGCATACTGGTCGGCCCCGGCGCGGGCACGGGTGGCGGCCCGGGCCCTCCTGGTCCGGGGAACACGAATCCCTGCCTACCCGGCTCATGCGTCGCGCACCCGGTCGTCCAGGAGGAGAGTCAACTGCCCACGGGCACCTCGGCACCGAACACGCTGATCACAGAGAGCGCGTTGCAGCGGTTGCACCTCACGGGTGAGAGCAGCCTCGACGGCTGGATCATCCAGACCGGCAGCCCGATCACCTCCGCGCAGATCGCGAACGCCCGCGGTGTTGCAGCCGCCAACAACCTGAGCGTCGAGTCGAGGAACGACGCGCCGACGTCGCACGAGATCGTCAACTGGGCCACCGTGTTCGGAATCGCGCTGGCTCTCGGTGTTCTCGCCATGAGCGTGGGCCTCATCCGGAGCGAGACGGCCAGCGAACTGCGCACGCTGACCGCGGCCGGGGCGAGCTCCCGTACTCGACGCAGCCTCACCGCCGTCACCGCGGGCGGCCTCGCCTTCCTCGGCGCCTTGCTGGGGACGGTGGCTGCCTACGTCGGGTTGGCGGGTTATTTCCGCGGGAACACTCTTGAGGGTGGGCTGTCCGACCTCAGCAACGTCCCGTGGAGCAACCTGTTCCTCATCGTGATCGCGATGCCGGTGGGGGCCGCCGTCATCGGCTGGGTGTTGGCGGG
>JBPYFR010000154.1:0-4552 GCA_051985685.1 Acidimicrobiales bacterium | reverse complement strand
ACGAGTCCAGCGCCGACGACCTCAACCGCAAGCGGGAGATCGCCGACGGGCTCCAGTCCGTCTGGCAGAACTCCCAGGGCGAGCGTGCCTACCACCGCGGCCGCAACCACTACGGCGACGGCGGCGGCGACGGCCACGGCCACGGCGACGGCCACATGTCTCCCCTCTCAAGGCTCCGCTCCCACACGCTCACGACAAACCTTCCCCGAGCCGTAGCGCGCTCATGGACACGGCCACGGCCACGGCCACATGTCTCCCCGAACTATCAACAATGTCGTTTGTAGTTCTGAGAGACATGCTCCCCTCCCACAGGCTCCGCTCCGACAGGCTCCGCCCCCACAGGCTCCGCCCCCACAGGCTCCACCCCCACAGGCTCCGCACATCCAAGACGACGGGTCGGCCTCACTCCCGAGCGGTGCCTGGCGGTGACGTGGCGCCCCCCGAGCCGACCGCCCCCGGAGGTGTGACCACCCGGATGCCCAGCTCGGCCAGCACCGACGCCGGCAACGGAGCCGGTGCCCCGGTGAGTGGGTCGGCGCCCGACTGGGTCTTTGGGAACGCGATGACCTCGCGGATGTTCTCCTCCCCCGCCAGGACAGCGGCGAGGCGGTCCACCCCGAAGGCGAACCCCGCGTGCGGAGGCGCCCCGTAGCGGAAGGCGCCCAGCAGGAACCCGAAGCGGGCCTCGGCCTCTTCGGGCCCGATGCCCAGCGCGGCGAACACCTGCGACTGGATGTCCTCGCGATGGATACGGACGCTCCCCGACCCGAGCTCCCATCCGCTCACCACTAGGTCGTAGGCCTGCGAGCGCACGGCCAGCGGGTCCGTAGCCAGCAGCGGCAGGTCCTCCGCATACGGCATGGTGAACGGGTGGTGCGCCGGCTGCGGATTGCCGTCGGCGCCGATGCCCTCGAACAGCGGAAAGTCGACCACCCACACGTAGCGATGCGGGCCCTCACTCACGGGCGGCGCGCCGATCACCGTCCGCAGCATCCCCAGCACCTCGCACGCCGTCTTGTGCTCGTCCGAGACCATGAGGACGAGGTCCCCCGGCTTTGCACCCGTCTGCTCCAGGACGCGCACCCGCTCCCGCACGGACAGATGGCGGGCCAAGGGACCCTCGAGTCCGAGCGCGGACCCCTCCCCTGCGCCGTCGTGCGGTTCGGAGTCGGGCGCCTCGCCGGTGACGACCCGGAACCAGGCCAGCCCCGCCGCCCCGGCTTTCTTGGCCCGATCGGTGAGCTCGTCGAGGCGCGCCCGGGAGAAGTCGGGGCCGCCGCCGCCCGGGACGAGCAGACCCTTCACCACCGGCGCCGAGAAGGCCTTCACCTCCGTCGATTCGAACACCGGCGTGAGGTCCACCAGCTCCATGCCGAAGCGGAGGTCGGGCTTGTCGGTTCCGTAGCGGTCGAGCGCGTCGGCCCACGTGATGCGCTCGATCGGCGGAGGCCGCTCTCCCGTCGCCGCCTCCGCGGCGTCGAGGACGGCCTCGGACACGAAGCCCATGACGTCGTCCTGGGACGCGAACGAGCACTCCATGTCGAGCTGGCTGAACTCGAACTGCCGGTCGGCGCGCAGGTCCTCGTCGCGCAGGCAGCGGGCGATCTGGTAGTAGCGGTCGAAGCCGCCGACCATGAGCAGCTGCTTGGCCAACTGCGGGCTCTGGGGGAGCGCGTAGAAGGAGCCGTGCTGCAAGCGGGACGGGACCGAGAATTCCCGGGAGCCCTCAGGCGTCGGCGCCCAGAGGAGCGGCGTCTCTATCTCGACGAAGCCCTGGCGGTCCATCGCCGAGCGGATGGCCGCGTTCACGCGGGCGCGCAGCCTGAGGTTCTTCTGTAGGCGCGGGCGGCGCAGGTCGACGTAGCGGTACTTCAAGCGCACCGGCTCGTCCGCCTCGGCCCGGTCGTCGACGCCGAAGGGCGGAGGCTCGGCCTCGTTGAGGACCTCGACGGTGCAGTCGCCGATCTCTATCTCTCCGGTCTCGAGGCCGGGGTTCACGGTCCCCTCGGGACGGTGGCGCACCGTCCCGGTCACCGCGACAACCCACTCGTTGCGCACGTCGGTGGCGCCGTCAATCACGCACTGGACGATGCCCGAGTGGTCGCGCAGGTCCAGGAAGGCGAGATGCTCGCCGTGCTCCCGGCGGCGCGCCACCCACCCGCACAGACGCACGGTCGTGCCGACGTCGCCCGGCCGGAGCACGCCGCACAGGTGCGTGCGCATCGCGGTGGGTTGGTTCCGGTCCCCTGTCGTCACGAGGCAGCCGTACCCGTCTCGTTACCCGTCTCGTTACCCGTCTCGTCGTCGTCCCGCGCGGCCAGATACGCCCGGAGCTCGTCCACGATGTCAGCCCGGGGTACCGCGCGCTGCGCCTCCTCGGTGCGCAACGGCCGGAGGCCCACGGTCCCGTCGGCCACCTCATGGGGCCCGACGACCAGCGCGACCACCGCTCCAGAGCGGTCGGCGGACTTGATCTGGGACTTCATGGAGCGTCCGTCGAAAGCCCGGTCGGACCGGAGCCCGGCCCGGCGCAGCTCGGCCGTCAGCGTCACGGCGGACTCGCCTCCCGCGGTGTCGATGACGTACGCGTCCAGTGGGCGCGCGGCGGTCACCGCTTGGGTCGGAAAGGTGGCCTCGGCATCACACGCGAGCAGCGTCCGCTCGATTCCGATGCCGAACCCGATCCCGGGCGTGGGGTCGCCACCGAGCAATTCCACCAGTCCGTCGTAACGGCCACCCCCGCCGATGCCGTTCTGCGCCGCATCGAGCGCGTCGGAGGCGAACTCGAACGTCGTGCGTGTGTAGTAGTCGAAGCCCCGCACCAGCCGGTGGTCGATCTCATAGGGAACGCCGAGGGCGTCGAGCCCGCCCCGCACCCGCTCGAAGTGGGCGCGGCACGGGTCGCACAGGTGGTCCAGGAAGTGGGGCGCGTCCTCCGTCGCGGCGCGGCACTCCGGCGCTTTGCAGTCGAGCACGCGCAGCGGGTTCTCGAGGTGACGCTGCCGGTGGGCGGCACACAACCGATCCGCCCGCTCGCCCAGGAACGCACCCAGGAGCGCCACGTAGCCGGGGCGGCACACGTCGTCACCCATGGAGTGCAGCTTGAGCGTGACCCGCCGCAGCCCCAGGCCGGCGAAGAACTCGTGCGCCAGGGACACCACCTCGACGTCGAGGTCGGCGTCGGTCACCCCGAGGGCCTCGACGCCGAGCTGGGAGTGCTGGCGGTATCGGCCTTGCTGCGGGTTCTCGTGGCGGAAGGACGGCGCGGCATACCAGGCCTTCCAGGGAGGAACCGGGTGGTGCTGCACGTAGGCCCGGACGATGGGCGCGGTCCCCTCGGGCCGCAGCGCCATCAGCTGGCCGTCGCGGTCCTCGAAGACGTACATCTCCTTCCCGACGACCTCGCTGCCCTCGCCGATGCCGCGCAGGAAGACGCCGGCGTGCTCGACGACGGGCGTGAGGGCGAGCCCGTAACCGGCCGCCTCCACGAGAATGCCGAACCGGGCCACCGCCTCCTCCCAGCGCGCCGACTCGGGCCACAGCGTGTCGTGCATGCCCTTCGGCGTGCGGAAGGCAGCCGTCACGACCCGCTCTCCGCGCCCACCCCGAGAGGGCAGTGAGCCGTTTCGGGGCGCGCGACCACCTCCTTGGTCACCGTTTCCTCCCCATGCTCAGACTTTCTTGCCAGGGAGCTGACGATAGGCGTCAAAGACGCCGTCGAGATGCTTCAGCGCGCTGATCAGCGAGTGCAGATGGGTCGGGTCGGCCAGCTCGACGTCGAACGACATGCGGCTGACGCGGTCGGGCGTCGTCGCGGTGCGGGCGGCGACGATGTTGAGGTGATGTTCGGACACCACCCGGCTCACGTCGGCCAGCAAGCGGGAACGATCGAACGCCTGCACCTCAATGGTGGCGATGAACACCCCGTCGTTGCCCCGGTCCCACTCGACCTCTATCAGCCGTTCCTTGGAACGGTCCGACAGTGCCGTCGCGTTGGCGCAATCGGCCCGGTGCACAGATACGCCGCGACCCTGGGTCACGAATCCGACGATCTCGTCGCCCGGCACGGGGGTGCAGCAGCGGGCCAGATGGATCATCACGTCGTCGAGACCCTCGACGTAGACGCCCCCCTTGGTGCGCCGGCCCTGCCTGGGGGCACGAGTGCCCCGGAGCGCGGTCGTCGGGAGCTGATCCTCGGCCTCGCCCCCCCGCAGCGACTTGGCCAGGCGCTGGACGATCGATTGCGCCGAGACCTGGCTCTCCCCGACCGAGGCGTAGAGCGCGTCGAGGTCGGCCAGGTTCATGGCGTGCGCGACGTCCTTCATCGCGGGCGAGGCCAGCATCTTGTGGAGCGGGAGGCCCTCGCGCCGGAGCGCCCGAGCGAGCTCCTCCCGGCCGTTCTCAATGGCGTCCTCCCGGCGCTCACGGGAGAACCACTGGCGGATCTTGCTGCGGGCCCGCGTCGAGGCGACGATCTGCAGCCAGTCCCGCGACGGGCCGGGAGTCGCCGACTTGGAGGTGATGATCTCGACCGTGTCGGCGGAGTTGAGCT
>JBPYFR010000153.1:0-10557 GCA_051985685.1 Acidimicrobiales bacterium | reverse complement strand
GCCGACGACCGGCTTGTTGAGGGGCGTCCCACCCATGGAGCCGAGGAACGGAACGTTGAAGGCGAAGATACCGCCGTCGGACGCCACCAGCCAGTAGCCGCCTCCGTCCGGTGTGCCCGCCATGCCGACGACCGGCGCGTTCAGATGCACGCCGTCCAGAGAACCGTGCGACGTCGCACCACCGAAGGGGGTCACGCTTCCCGTCCAGCTGGTCATCCAGTACCCACCGGTCGGGTCGGCCGCGAACAGAGGGCCGTGGCCGTACCACGTCGAGAAAGCCGCCCGCGGGGAGCTTTCCCGAGCGGATGCTCCGAACCCACCCGCGAGATTGGCAAGGACGACGATCATGCCCAGCGCGATCGTTCGACGCGCGCCGGGCCATGTCAGGGAGTGACGCCGATGGCGGCAGGCATCCCCAGTGCTCTTACCCCCTCCGCTCCCGAAGGTGCGGCGCACGCCGGGCCACAATAGACGTGCTCAGGGACGTGCTTTTTCGTGCCGTAGCACGTGACGTGCCTGGGTGCAGTCCGTTGGGCAGTGTCCCGCGCAACGAGCCGTTGATCGCCGTGCCGGAGAGGATCGTCGACGTCTTCGCGCACCGGAACCACCGCATCTTTCGTGCCCGCCACGGCCTCAGGTTCGGGGTGGCTCACCGCCCTTGGCTTCCATCGGAAGGCACGTCATCATCGGGATGCCGAGGACAGGGTCGTTCCGTTCCCGACCAGCGCAACCCTGCTCAAGGGGTTCTTCGTCCCGCTCACGCTGCTCGACCCGTAGTTCCAAAAGGTCGATTCGAAGACGTTGTGCGTCTTGATCCATTGCCTCATGGCCCTGACGAACGCCGGGTTGTCCCCTCCGCAGACATTCCCCAATCCCGTCAGCCGCGCGCCGTGGTTGGAGTCTCCCCAGCCGAGACCCCACTCGGGGAACACCATTGGCTTGCCGTGCTGCTTCGAGAAGGAGGCCAGCCAGTTCAGGCCGAAAGGCCCGGTCTCGAGCCACTTGAACTGGGCCTTGGCGCCAGGGTAGTGCTGCCACGCCTCGTCGAAGATGTCCAGGCCCACGTAGTCCACATAGGCGTTCCCGGGGTAGTACTGCCCATACCGTCCTACGCCTGGGGTCGGCAGCGACGGGTTCCACTCGAAGGTGAAGTTGGCACCAGGCACCGAGCGCATGGTGGTCACGATCTGCCGCCAGTACGCAACGAACTGGTTGTGTTGGCCCACGGCCCCCCACGGAAACCAGTTCCCGTTGAACTCCCAACCGATCCGGATGATGGAGCTCCCCTGCCCCCCGGCCACCAGTGCCCGCGCCAACGTGGCGAAGTGCGTGTTGTAGGCACCGGTCGCGCCCGTGCTGAGGGATGCACCCGACTTCGGCAGCATCGGCACGGCCCAGATCATGGAGTAGCCCTTCCCTGCCCACTGCGAGAGGAACCACGACGGGTCTTCGATCTTCGACCACGAGCTCCCGTCGAGGAAGTCCATCGCGTAGGTGACCGTGCCTCCAACCTGAGACCCGATGGCACGGACACCATCGACGTTTCCAGGCCCTGCGTAGACGCCGAGTGCGTTGGTCCCTCCACCGACGCTACGAGAAGGCGCCGCGGAAGCCGACCCGGACGGTAGCAGCGCGCTCGCGGCTACCAGGCCGATGAGGAGAACCACTGCGAACCACAGGGCGAGGAAGTGCCGTTGAAGTCGAATCATGTGCTGTTGTCGTCCTGGTTATAGGACACCTTCAAGCCTACGAAGCGCGCGTCTCTGAGTCTGGTCGCCTCCGACTCACGAGCGTCGCACGGCGAGGCACAAACTGGTCGGCGCCGACGCCGGAGCGATGAGACAGCCCCCAGACGGGTCTGGGACGATGACCTCGTAGCATTTCGCCCGAGGAGACCACCCGGCTGGCGTCTCGCCGCGCCGGAACTCGAATCGTTTTCCGTTGAAGCACCTTCCGTTTCCACCCACTCGCGTGTCGACCGCGCCAGATCACGCGCGCCCGCGCTTGCGATTGCGATCGAACGTGTCTCGACCGAGCGCCCCGAGGAGGCCCGATGACCGCGCGCGCCGTCGGCTCGGTCGTGTGGAATAGTCCCTTCATGGCGGACGACAACGTGGCAGAACAGCCGCTCGTCAGCATCTGCATCCGGAACTACAACTACGGGCGCTTCGTCGGCGAGGCGATCGAGAGCTGCCTGGATCAAACCTACGGACGGGTGGAGACCATCGTCGTCGACGACGGCTCGACGGACGACTCGCACGAGGTGCTGGCGGCGTACGAGGACCGGATCCGGGTGATCCGTCAGCCCAACCGCGGGCAATTCCGTGCTGGTGTGGCCGGTCTGGAGGCCAGCAGCGGCGAGCTCGTCATCTTCTTGGACTCCGACGATCGCCTCCACGCCGGCACGGTGGCTCGAGTGGTGAGGGCGTTCGAGCGCTGTCCGGGCGCCGCACGGGTGCAGTGGCGCCTCAGCGTGGTCACCGAGGAAGGCTGGCCCACCACTGAGACCTTTCCCCCGCGGGACTGGGTGATGTCCGACGGAGACCTCGCGGAGCGGATCCTGCGCCGCCGCACCTACGTGTGGCCACCGACGAGCGGGAACGCCTATCCCCGGCGAGTCGTCGAGCTCGTGCTGCGTTGTCTGGGGTCGGATCACCGCTTCGACGACGTCGACCTGCCGCTGGCCGAGGCGACGCCGCTCATGGGCCCCGTCGTCAATTTGCTCGGAACAGGAGGGGACTACCGCTGGCACGGTGCCAACTTCTCCGCGCGGATCAAGCGACAACCGGTCACCTGGCTCCACGACAGAATCGACGAGGTCGTCCGGGGCCAGGCCATGCTCGTCCGCCTGGGCGACGAGCTCGGGCGCCCCGTCGATGAGGACCCGCGCGCGGCGCGCGACTGGGCCTTCGCCGGCTACCGACTGGGCTCGCTCCGGCTCGATGCGGACAGCCACCCGCTCCCCCGCGATCACGTTCTCACCCTCGCCGCCCACGGGATGCGCTCGGTCGCCGGGCAGCCGGATTATTCGCTGCGCGCCAAGCTGAGGCGCATGGCTTGGTTCGCGGCCACCGCGCTGAGTCCGCGCGCAGTCGCCGAGCGGCTCGTCGAACAGGCTTTCTTGACCGCGCCCGCGAGCCCGGTTGCGCTCAGAGGGCCGGCCGCCGACGTCGCGGCGCCGGCCAGAACAGCTCCGCTCGGCTGAGGAAGAGCTCCACCATCGCCTCGTCCAGGGAGGCCTCGCCCCGACGCGTGCGTGGACCGGCGAGTTGCGACCCGTAGCAGGCGATGGCGGCCCGCTTGGCCTCCAGCGCAGGCGCGGTCGCCACCGCGACCGGCCGGCCGGAAGGGAGCCATCGGGCGCGCCCGCGCGTCACTGCCGCCGCCCTCGAGCGCAGGGCCCGCACCAAGTGGCTCGGGCGATCCCAGGCCCAGGTCACGTACTCGAGCAGCTCGAGCGGCCGGTCGGCTGCGGCCGTGCGCGCGGCGAGGCCCAACGCCGCGTGATCCGAGTGGACGTCGAAGGCCCAGGGCGACAGCACGACTGCGGGTCGCAGCTCGTCGAAGACACGGCCGAGGCGATCCGTCAGCTCGTCCATGTGAGACGGGAGGGAGCCATCCTCCAAGCCCCACCATTCCACCTGACTCGGTCCCAGTCCCAACGCGGCGGTCGCCTCCCCCAGCTCCGCTTGCCGCTGGGCCGCGAGGGCCGCCCGTTCCGCACCGTAAGCCCCGAGGCTTCCGTCGCTCGCGACGATCACGTACGCCGAGTCTGGGCCGTCGTGGCGGGCGAGGACAGCGCCGCACGCGAGCGTCTCGTCATCGGGGTGTGGTGCGAGGACCAGGACGCGGGCACCACCGAGCTCTTCGCTGCGGTCTCGGCTCAGGCGCACCACCAGTCGGCTCGTCCCGTGCCCGAGGCTGCGCTCCGCGCGACGCGCGGCACCTCGCAGCGCGGCCCTTCGGGTCCGCACCACGCTCCTCGGTTCCGCCCCGTGGGAGGGGTCCTCCCTCCACGCTCGCCAGTCACGACCGAGCTCGGGCACGGCCGACCACAACCGGGCCCGGCGCACGATGGGGTCCGCTAGCGCGGCCGGTTCCTCTCGCCCTGGGTCCCCGGGTTCGAGACCTTCGAGCAGGAGACGGTCTTCTGCCATCGCGGTGAAGGCCGACTGCGCCACCAGCCCGACCAGTTTCGGATCGATCTCGAGCGCGTCCACCATCGCTCGCACCCATCCGAAGACGACGCCCGAAGAGCTGTGCCGTCCGCTCAGGAGCTCGACGAAGTGCCGGTCGCGTCCGCTGTCCGTGTTCTCGCCGTCCAGCTCCGCCAATGATTCGGACAGGAACACCAACAGGTCGCCGAGCGGCAACCCCGAATGGTCCACGTTGGACCAGTCGATGACCTCGAAGCGGTTGTCGTCGTCCACGATCACGTTGCCGGACCAGAGATCCCCGTGGCAGAGCACACGTGGAACATCGTCGAGGTCGGCCGGCACGAGCCCCGTCCCGAGCTTCTCCGGCCGGTGCCGCGTCGACTCGGCGACTGCGAGCAGCCACGTCGCCACGGCGTCGAGCGCGGCGAGCTTGGCCTCCCGGGTGAAGGGGCCGCGCAACCGATCGGTCAGCACGTAGCCGACGGCCGCCGTCTCGACCTCGACGAGCCCACCCTCGAAGTGCACCGAGCCGACGGGGTGTGGCGCGTGGCTGGCGAGAAGCGGGCTCGCTGCGATGGCCTCGGCCAGGCGCTCCGTGCTGGGCAGGCGATCCAGCTCTGCGTGCACCTCGGCCTTGCGTTCGCACTTAACGGCGTGGCGCGGGACGTCGCCGGCGAACACCTGGAACACCACACGCCCCTCCGGACGCGCCGGCCCGAGGCTGAGGAGCCACCCGTCCTCGGCGGGGCCGACGAACCGCTCGACCGCCGCCAGGGCAGCCGGCCTGATCGTTCCGGGCGCGGCGATGGTCACCGAGCGTGCTCCCGGTGGCGCTCCGAAGGACAGTGCGTCGACCAGCAGCCTGCTGCGCAGCCACCTGATCCTGGAGGGAGCCACCCGGAGGTATCGATAGACGTGGCGCATGACGGCCCGCCGTCGCAGCGGGATGAGGAAGGCCGCCGTGGGGACGTCGGGCACCGCCAAGTAGTCCTCTGCCTCCAAGCCCAGCGCTCGGGCCACCCGCGCCACCGGACGTCCAACAAGGAGGAAGGAGCGCGCCGGGAGCTCGAGTGCGGACCGAGCCTCCCGGGCATCCGCCACCACGAGGTCGAGCGTTCGGGCGCCGTCTTCGTCATGGACCGGGACGACCTCGATCCCGGCCTCGGTCAGACCGGGGACGAACGCCGCGGCGCCCGGAAGGACGCCGGCGGTCTTGGGGACCAGCGGGAGCAGCAGACGGGCGTCGACGGCGCGCAGCACCACTCAGCCGCTGTCGATAAGCCGACGCAAACGCGACCTTCGCCGCGCGGCCCGGTTCTCCAGACCGTCGAGCACCGCATCGGCGATCTGCGCGGCCAGCTCTTCGGGTGGGAGGCCCGCGTCCAAAACGATCACGCCCTCGCCGGCGGGGCCCTCGAGCACCTCGGCGTAGCGCCGGTCGTGGGCGACGAGGTCGTCGATCCGGTCCTCGAGCTTGCGCTGCTGAGCCGTCACCGGGTCGAGCCGCAGAAAGAACGCCCGGGTCGGCGCAGGCGAGCCTCGCTGCAGCAGGCGCGTGAGCAGCTCGGCGCGGGACCCGGCCAGGCCGTAGCGCCACCGCAGGTGGACGGCGGAATCGAGCACGTAGCGGTCGTAGACGAGGAGGTCGGCGTGGCCCCGGTAGCGGAAGGCCTGCCGCCGGTACGTCCACATCACCGACGCGACCGTGATCGAGGCCCAGAGCGCGGACAGCGCACCGCTCGAGCGCCTGAGCTCTTGGAGTCCGTCGCCTTCGGACTGCGGCGCGCCCTCCTCGGGGACGGCCTCCTCTCCTTCGTCTCGGCCGTCTCCTCCGTCCCCGGCTCGGGCTCGGAGGGCCACCACGGGGAGCAGGAGCCGCCGGCCCCAGCGGCGAATGGCCCACAGCCGACGGTCCTCACCGAGCTTCGCCCATTCGAGCGCGGCACTGACACCCATGCGATCGAAGGTGTCGACCAGCAGGCGGGCCTGGGTGGACTTCCCGGAGCCGTCCAGCCCGGACAAGGAGACGACCGCAGGCCGGCGTCGGCGCGGCAGCACCCGACGCGCGGCTTCGAGGTGCGCGCGTCGGCTCGACCAGCCCGCCGCGCGCAGCCGGTCGTCGACGACTTTGGCCCGGGTCGAGCGCGGGACGAAGCCGCGCCCGACGAGCCGCTCGAGAAGCTCCAGGGTCCGTTCGCCGTGCCACGCGTCGGCCCGTTGGGCCGCGTGGCCCCACGCGTTCGGATCGCGGGCCACGGCCCAGTCGACGTACCGACGCCGCTTCTCGTCGAGGACTCCCACGCCCTCCACCACGCGGCGACCCAAGATCAACAACGTGTGGGCCGGACTCGGCCGCACCAGTTGTTCGAAGCCTTCCAATGGAACCGCGTCGTCGAACAGGGCACGCTCCTCCTCGTCGGGAAGGTCCCACCACGAAGCGGGGAAGAGCTCGATCTGCTCGGAGGTCCCGCGCCGGAATCGGACGAAGCGATGCCCCGAACGTCGGAATCCCTGCTTCAGGAGGGCAGCGGCGACCGCGTCCTCGGACCGGGGTCGGACGAGCAGGTCGAGGTCCCGGCCTTCCCCCGGGGGTGAACCGTGGACCAGGACCCGGTCGAGCGCCGCGTCGTCGACGATCCGGGCGCTCTCGAGGGTGGTGAGCCCACTGAGCCGCAACCAACCCCCTGGCGGGACCGGGCCTGCGTCTGCGGTCGTCGGGGGTGCCGAGCGCCCGTGCCGGTCGTCCCGATCCATCTCACCTTGATCGGCCTGATTCATCGTCACCTTGATCTGCCCGTCGTGCCTGGTCAGGTGCAACCGCTAATGCCCGTGGCCACGGTAGACGAAGATCTCTCCATGCCATTTCGCAGCGCAGCCCCGCGATGGGGGTGGTGGCACCGCCGAGGGCCGCGCCGCGAGGACGAGCCGGCCCAGGCGACCTCGCCCGATGAGAGGGCCTCCCCCCCGCTCGCCACGGACACGCTCGGGGACGATCGGGAGCGACTGGCGGCTGAGATCGAGGCTCGCGAGGTCGTCGAGGGTGAGTCGCTGAGCGCGGGCGAGGCCACGCTTCGCACCACCGCGATTCAAGGCGGCGCGTACGTGGCGGCGCGGGAGGTGGTTGGGATCGCCGTGCGCGCCGGCGGCATCGTCGTGGTCACGCGTCTCATCGGGCCGGGCTCCTACGGTGTCTTCGCCGCCGCGGCGGCGTTCGCCACCGTGATCGCGACCGTGGCCCAGGCCGGGCTCGAGGTCTACCTGATCCGCCAGCCCGAGGAACCGAGCGAGACGCTCTACAAGCAGGTCTTCAGCTTCCTCCTCGTCGTCTCCATCGCCCTCGCCGGATTGTGCGTCCTCGTCTCCCTGGTGCTGAGCCACTTCGTCGGTGGCATCGGCGCCAGCCAACGGATCTTCATGCTGCTCATGCTGAGCGTGCCTCTCAACGTCCTGTGGGCACCCGCCCAGGCGAAGATCGAGCGCGCGTTCGGCTACAAGCGCATGGCGTGGCTGGAGCTCGGAGGTGACATGGTCCTCTACGCCAGCGCGATCGCGTTGGCCTTCGCGGGCGCGGGTGCGTGGTCCCTGGGGATCGGCTTCGTCGCCTGGCAGGGGTGGCTGCTCGTGGGGAGCTACTGGCTCGCCGACCTCCGCCCCGGCTGGTCGTGGTCGCGCGACACCGCGCTGGACCTCGCTCGTCACGGGCTGCCCTACGCCAGCTCCGGCGTTAGTGGCACGGCCAAGGGGGTGATCAACCCCATCGTCGTCGGCTCCGTCTATGGCTCGACCGGTGTCGGCTACGTGGCGCTTGCCCTCCGCCTGGTCGACACTCTGGGCTTCGCCCAGCGCGCCACCTGGCGGCTCGGGCTGGTGGCGCTCAGCAAGGTGCGCACGGAGACCGAACGGCTCGTGCGAGGGATCGATTCCGGCATGGTTCTCCAGCTGCTCCTGACCGCGGCGCCCCTTCTGGGCGCGTGCGTCCTCGCCAACTGGCTCATCCCCTTCGCGTTCGGGCGCCAGTGGGTCCCGATGATCGCAGTCTTCGCCTGGCTCGCCGTCGCCCGGATCCTCAACGCGCCGCTGACCGTGCTCTTCGCGCTCCTCTACAGCGCCGCCCGCAACACCAGCGTGGCCATCGCCACGCTGGTCAACCTGATCGTCACGTTCGTCCTGGCGTTCTTCCTCGTTCGAGCGCTCGGAATCGTCGGCTACGGCGTCGCGGTCGCAATCGGGACGCTCAGCTGGGCCCAGCTCTATCGCATCGCCCGGCAGCTCGCGCCGTTCCACCTCTGGCCGGTGGTCCGCCTCTTGGTGGGCCTGATCCCCCTGGCCTTCTTCCCGCTGGTGGCGTGGCCACTCAGCCTCCTTCTCTTCATACCTTTGCTGGCCGTGTGCGCCGTGCCTCAGGTCCATCAAGAGTTGCTCGGCTACGCCGGCCTCGTCTGGGGCGGCCTCAGGCGACCCGCGCACGTGGCGCGCTGAGAGAGCTCAGCCCGGCGCGGTACCGGCCAGCTGATCGAAGAGCGACTCGTAGGAGTCGACCATCGCCCTCGGGCTGAAGCGGCGGCGGGCGTCGTCGCTGGCATTGGCCACGAGATGGGCGCGCAGATGCTCGTCCTCGAGGACGCGGCGGACGGCCCGGGCGAGGTCGTCGGGCTTCTCCGGCCCCACCGTCAGGCCGGTCTTTTCGTGTGTGAGCACCTCGCTGAGTCCGGCCACGTCGCTCGCGACGACCGGGATCCCGGCCAGCATCGCTTCCACCGCGACGAGCCCGAAGCCCTCGTAGCGCGACGGGACGAGCAGGACGTCGACCGGCCACTGCGCCGTCCAGGGCGGGTCCACCCACCCTTCGAAGCGGACTCGGTCCTCGATACCCAGTGAGGTGGCCAACGCCCGGAGCGGGCCCAGCTCGGGCCCCTCGCCCAGGATCACGAGGTCACAATCCGAGAGCTCGGCGAGCGCCCTCAGCGCGATGTCGTAGCCCTTCTCCGGCGAGAGCCGCCCCACGCAACCGAGCAGCCGCCGCCGGCGGTCCTCCCTCCGATGCGTCGTGGACGCCGGGCCGGGCTCAGGAACGCCGTTGTGGATGAGGGCCACGGCGCCCGGTGCCAAATGCAGCTCCTCCTCCGTGGCCCGGGCCACCGAAGCGGACACGCCCACGAAACGCGCGACCAGCTTGGAGGCACCCCGCAGGAGAGTCGCCTGGAGAGCACTGGTGCGCGGCAAGACGCAGTGGACGACCGAGACGATCGGCCGGCGGGTCGCTGCTGCACCCACGATGCCGTACTGCCCGTCGTAGAGCTGGCCGTGGCACACCAGGACCAGATCGGGCGCCGCCGCTCGAAACGCGCGCAGGTGCGCCCAGATCGCAGGGAGCTGCACCTTGTTCGTGACGTTGGGGACCACGGTGACACGCGTGCCGGGACGGGACGCCGCGATCTGGGCTGCGATGGTTCCGTCGGTGGCGACGAGCTCGACCTGGTAGCGGGGATCGAGTTCCTCGATCAGCGTCGACAGCCAGAGCTCCATCCCGCCGAACTCCTTCGATTCGAGATAGCAGCAGAGGCGTCGTGGCGTGGCCGGCGTCATCGCCGGGAAGTCTCGCGTCGAGTTGCCTCCGGCGCAGGGACGCGTGGATTCTCGGAGAGTCAGGAGACCGCGATGAGCGCGCCGATGGCGGAAGAGGTGCTCGCCGGCGAGTTCTGGGAGGCCGGCGCAAGTGTGCCGGTGACGCTCGGGTCGAAGAGGAACATGTTGCCCAGGGCCGTCGGGTCGTAGGTGACCCCGGGTGTCGAGCCGGCCAGCACCTGGCCGGGGCTGCGGCTGTAGCCGACGTAGAGCTCACCGGCGTTCGCTGCGCTGAGGCTGGGAGAGGCGATCGTGGCCGACGAGGGATTCGTCTGCCCGGCGGCGACGTCCTTGGTCCATACCGAGGCGCTGCCCAGCCCAGCCGTGAACTCTTGCGCGACCAATTCGACACCCGAAGAGCTCACCGAAGACGAGTAGCCGACGCTGAGCGTCGAGGGGCCCGTCGCCGTGACTGTGCCCAGCCAGATCTCGAGGCCCGAAGAGGTCGAGTCCTGGTACGAACCCACCTGGATCCAATTGGCCCCGCCTCCGGTGACCGAGGTCACCGTCGCGCTGGCGGCGGAGATCCTGACGGTGAGCACCAAGGCGTCACCGACGGTCGTCGGATTGACCGCAAGGGAGCTCAATCCGGTTCCCGTGCCGTCGGCCATCGCCCCGACGGCGGTGACCGTGGGGGCGGCCGGTGCTGCCGTCGTGTAGGTGTAGCGGTCGGCGGCGGTCGTGGCACTGGCGCCGCCGGGACCGGTGACGGTCACGTCCACGGTGCCCGTGCCCGCCGGTGCGATCGCGCTGAGCGAGGTCGTCGAGCCGACCG
>JBPYFR010000152.1:0-20781 GCA_051985685.1 Acidimicrobiales bacterium | reverse complement strand
GGAGGTTGGCACCCCGCGACCGGGCCCGGGCAGACTGCGGGGGGCCGGCCACAAAGCCGGTGATAAAGTTAGAACAGGTTCTAAATTTCGCCAAGTGGCGCAGCCGGCCCTGGGCCGGGAGTCGTGGCAGGAAGGACGTCGATAATGGCGCAACCGGTGATCATCGAGGCGGTGCGCACCCCGATCGGGAAGCGCAACGGGTGGCTCTCAGGCCTGCGGGCTCCGGACATTCTCGGCGCGGCACAGGTCGAGGTCGTCAAGCGGGCAGGCATCGATCCGGGCTCGGTCGAGCAGGTGGTCGGCGGATGCGTGACGCAGGCCGGCGAACAAGGATTCAACGTCACCCGGACCGCGTGGCTCCTCAGCGGCATGCCCTATGAGGTCGCGGCGACCACCGTCGACTGCCAGTGTGGATCCTCCCAGCAGGCCAACCACATGGCCAACAACCTGATCGCGGCCGGCGCCGTCGACACCGCGATCGGCTGCGGCGTTGAGACCATGAGCCGTATCCCGCTTGGCGCAAACGCGTCGGCGCCCGGGGTCGGGCGGGCGCTGCCCGAAGACCTGCCCTATGACATGCCCAGCCAGTTCGGAGCGGCGGAGCGGATCGCCACGAAGTACGGCATCACGCGCGAGGACGTCGACTGGCTCGGTGTGGAATCGCAGAAGAAGGCCGGCGAGGCGGTCGCCGAAGACCGCTTTGCCCGCGAGATCGTTGCCATCGAGGCGCCCATCGTGGGTGAGGAGGGGCCGCGCGGAGAGCACTCGGGCGAGAAGATGGTGGTCAGCAAGGACCAGGGTCCGCGTGAGACGACGATCGAGGGGCTGGCCAAGCTGAAGCCCGTGCTGCCCGACGGCATGCACACCGCGGGAACCTCGTCACAGATTTCCGACGGCGCCGCCGCGGTGCTGTGGATGTCAGAGGAGCGGGCCAAGGCAGAGGGCTTCAAGCCCCGGGCCCGCGTGGTGGCGCAGGTGCTGGTCGGCTCCGATCCCTACTACCATCTCGACGGCCCCATCGCGGCAACGACCAAGGTGCTGGCCAAGGCGGGCATGACGATGAAGGACATCGACCTCTTCGAGGTCAACGAGGCCTTCGCCTCCATCGTGATGAGCTGGGCCAAGGTGCACGAGGCCGATATGGACAAGGTGAACGTCAACGGCGGCGCCATCGCCCTGGGACATCCGGTCGGTGCGACCGGAAGCAGGCTGATCACGACGATCCTGCACGAGCTCGAGCGGCGCGACGCCACCTACGGCCTGGTGTCGATGTGTTGCGGGGGGGCGCTGGCGACGGGCACCATCATCGAGCGGCTGTAAGGAGACACCTCTCGCATCCGAACGGCGCCTACCTCTGGAGGGGACCGTGATATCGACTGAGCACCTGACGTTCGAGCGCGAGGGCGCCACGGCCATCGTGACGATGAACCGGCCCGAGGCGAAGAACGCACTGAGCCTGCCGATGTTGGTCGGCATGAAGGACGCCTGGGAGGAGATCGACTCCAACGACGACATCCGCTGCGCCATCCTGACCGGTGCCGGCGGGACCTTCTGCGCCGGCATGGACCTCAAGGCGATGGGTGGCAGCGAGGCCGAGAAGTACCAACATCGTATGCAGGAAGATCCGGACCTGCATTGGAAGGCCCTCCTTCGTCATTACGACGTCAAGAAACCGTTGCTCGCCGCCGTCGAGGGCTGGGCGGTGGCAGGAGGCACTGAGATCCTCCAAGCGACCGACATCCGCGTAGCGGGGCAGAGCGCCGTGTTCGGCATCTTCGAGGCCAAGCGCGGGTTGTTCCCCCTCGGCGGGTCGACGGTACGGCTGCGGCGACAGATCCCTTACACGGTCGCGATGGAGCTGCTGCTCACTGCGCGCGAGGTGCCGGCCGAGGAGGCGCTCAGCATCGGGTTGATCGGGCACGTGGCGCCCGACGGGAAGGCCTTGGAGAAGGCACTCGAGATCGCAGCCGTCATCGGGCAGAACGGCCCGCTGGCCGTCGAAGCCATCAAGCGGAGCGTGCGCGAGACCGAAGGCCTGTCCGAGGTCGACGGTCTGGCCCGCGAGCTCGAGATCGGGTGGCCCATCTTCTCCACCAACGACGCCACCGAGGGGCAGAAGGCCTTCGCTGAGAAGCGCTCGCCCAAGTACACCCGCACGTGAGCGCGAGGGACGGCAGCCTCGAACCTGGCCCCGGCGGCGGCCACCCGGGTATCGACGGTTCGCCGAACACCACGGGCGACCAGCCGCTGAACCGCTTGGCGGCCGCGCTGCGGCGCATCAACGCGGTCGCGGTCGGGCAGCCGCTGGGCGACGAGGAGATCGCTGCGGCGGCATTGGAGTTGCGAGCTCTGGCCGAGCGATTGGAGTCGGTGGCGGCGCGCGCCAGGCGAACCCGCAACGAGCCCGGCCCGAACGGCTTCCCGGGCGTGCATCCCCAGGATTACTTCCCGACGAGCCCCATGATCGGCTTCGCCAATCCCATCGCGCCGCCCGTCGAGGTGTGGGCGGTGACCGGCGAGGGCGGCCAACGCGAAGTCAGAGGAAGAGTGACCTTCGATTACCCCTTTGAGGGCCCGCCGACGTGCATTCACGGCGGGGTCATCGCCGAGCTCTTCGACGAGCTGCTGGGGCTCTCCAACATCGTGGCGGGGCTGGGGGCGATGACGGCGACGCTCACGGTCCGCTACCGGCGACCGACGCCCTTGCTGGCACCGCTCGAGCTGGCGGCGCGCAACACCGGGCGGGACGGGCGCAAGATCTACGCCTGGGGCGGCATCTACTACCAAGGTGAGCTGACGGCCGAGGCCGAGGGTGTCTTCATCCACGTCCCGCCGCGGCGCATGCTCGACATCGTCACAGGCAACGCCCACGGCGCCGAGGCGCCGCTCGTCGACTCCAACTGGAAGCGCATGATGGAGCGGGCGCGCGACCCACTGGAGTGACGCCTCGGGCGATCAGCCCTCCGCCGCGCCCGACGGCCCCGCCTCGTCGCGGATCCGTTCCCTGAGGTCGTCCCGCCATCCGACCGGGCCGCGGTACATGGACACGAGGCGGGCCAGCAGCACGACGAGGAAGATCTGGCCTATGAGGGCATCGAGCACCGACATCGTCCGCGGGAGGCCCGAGGCTGGGGTGAGATCGCCGTAGCCGACCGTCGCCATCGTGATGTAGCTGAAGTAAGCGAAGTCCGGCAACCCGTGATGGCCTTGCTGGGCGAAGAACGACGAACCCGAGGCGAGCTGTAGGCCGTAGTCGAAGACGGCGAAGATCATCCCGATGAGCACGTAGATGCAGACCGCCCCCGCAATGGTCTCGCCGGAGACCCGTTGGTGGTGCAGGATGCGCCAACCGATGGCCACCGCGCTCGTGAACACCAGGATGGATGTGAGGAGGATCACGGCACCGTTGGCCTGGTCGCCTCCGGCGATGGCGACGCCGATCGCCGCCAGCACGGTCACGGCGACGCCTACCCGGACGACGTTCATGATCCGCTGGGGCACCCTCGATGTGTGGAAGGCGAGCAGCACGGTGAGTACGAAAAGCACGGTCCGGACCAGGAAGGCCGCGTTGCCCGTCCACTCGACGGTCAGCGTGACGTAGTCCGCGACGAGGAGGATCAACAGGAGGACGTAGGAGTCAGGGGCGCGAGTGATGAGCCTGAGCACCTGCTTGCGGCTCAGTTTGTTCACATCGCCGGGGTCGGTTCCGCGGGCGGCCGCCGTCTCGCTCTCGTCCACGACGTCCATCTTGGCCACGGCGGGACCCAAGACGGGCGGATCTCCGCTGTTCGGGCTGCGTGGGCCGGGTGGGTCTCGAAACCGGTTCGCTCCGATCCTGTAGAGGGTGCCCCGCCCTGCTACGCGGGAATCAGTCCGATCTGTCTCATCTGTGACAGGACGTCCACGACGCCCCAGGTCTCAGCGACACGGCCCTCGACGAAGCGAGCGATGAAGATCTCGTTGTACCTCACGGATTTGCCGGTGGGCGGGACTCCCATGTAGGGACCCTTGTGCGTCCCAGAAACGGTGTGGCGGCCGACCACCTTGTCCCCCTCTTCGATCAAGTCCTCGACCGTGACGTGAAGATCGGGGAAGGCCTGATGGAGCGTCGCGAACACCTCTTTGATCGCTTGCGGCCCGGTCGATTGAAGAGGCAATGGCGTGCGGATCAGCACGTCGGGCTCGAAGGCCTCGTCGATCGTCTTCGACCTGAGCTCCTCATCGCTGGAGTTCATCGCATCCTGCAGGCGCCTCCACGTCTCCTTGTTCGTCGATTCGCGGTCTGCTGACATTCGAGTCCTCCTCGGTCGGTTACAAACGCTCGTGTCCCTTTGCTCGGAGGGAGCCTCTCCCTCGGGTGCCGTTGGCGCCTGCACTCTGGGATTCGTTTCCCTCAAAGACGAACCACAACTCCCGCGCGTGACAGAGAACCGCGAAAGTTAGGTGTGATCCTCAGTGAGTCCCACGGAGGCGAGCAAGGTCAGAGACGGGGCCGAGGTGCTGGAGCTTGTCGGGGTTGACGACGCCGCGCATCGTCTGGATCACACCGTCAAGAATCTCCAGGGAGAAAACGCTGATGATCTTGCCCTGGGAATCGCGCGTCATGATGCCGGGCCCGCCATTGACGAGTACCGGTTCAAGCGTGACGCCCAACCTGGTTGCTTGCTTGAAGAGCGCGATGACGAAGGTGGCGATGCGGTCTCGTCCATAGAGCGGTTGGCGGACGGCGGTTGCTTTGCCGCCCCCGTCGCCGTAGAAAACGGCGTCTGCGGCCAAGAGGTCCACCAGCTGATCCATGTCGCCTTCACGGGCGGCGACGAGAAACGAGCGAAGGAGAGTCTCGCTGTGCTCGGTCGATGCTTCGTAGCGGACGTGATGGTCTTCGAGGTGCTGGCGGGCCCGCCGGAAGATCTGCCGGCAATTGTCCTCGCTCTTGTCGACGATCTGTGCGATGTCCTCGTAGGAGTAGTCGAACACTTCACGAAGCAGCAACACAGCTCGTTCGACCGGTGAGAGGCTCTCGAGCATCACCAGGAACGCCATTGAGAGAGAGTCCGAAAGCTCAGCCATCTGCTCTGGGCTGTCGTGCAAGTCGGTGACGACCGGCTCGGGTAGCCACGTGCCGACATAGGACTCCCTGCGCACCCGAGCCGAGCGCAAGTGGTCGATCGCAAGCCGAGTCGTAGCCGCGGCCAAGTAGGCCTTGGGCGATTCGACCACCACCCCGCCCTGCCGGGCGCGCTCCAGTCGAAAGAACGCTTCCTGCACCAGATCCTCGGCTTCGGCCACGCTCCCGGTCATCCGGTATGCGATCGAGAACATCAAGGGTCGAAGCTCTGCTTCGTTGGGCTCTGGCGCTTCCATGGTTCACAACCGTCCTCTGGGCGGGCCCGTCACCCGTCCTGGTCGAATGGCGAAGGCAATTCTCATGCTGCGTCCCGCCGGTTCAATGCTTCGTCGGTCACCCAGGATCGAAAGCCTTCCCGCCAGGTGGCATGGACCGGAGCCCATCCGAGCACAGCCTTGGCCTTGCCATTCGACGAACCTCGAGCCTGGGTCATCATGGACACAGCTGCCTCACCGGCTGCCAACCTGCCCGCCCAGGCCGGCACGTGAAGCGGCCGCCTTGCACCCAGCACCTCGGCCAGGTAGGGGATCCATTCGGCCGCGGGCGCGGGAAGGTCGTCCACGATGTTGTACAGGCCCGGCGTTCCTCGGTCGAGCGCGGCGATGGTGGCGTCGGCAGCGTCGGCGACGTGGATGAACGACCACATGCCGGCTCCGCTGCCGACCACAGGAAACCTGCGGCTGCGTATGAGGTCCAGCATCGCTTCGGATCCAGGGCCGTAGAGACCACCGTAACGCAGCACCAGGCCATCCACCCCGCTCGTGTTGGTCACCGATTCCTCCAGCTCGGCTATGGCGGCCAAGCTTTGGCGCATCGCCTTAGGCGGGTCCCGGTCGAGGGGTGACGTCTCGTCCTTCACCAGTGACCCCTCCCGCTCGTTCGGCCATCCGGTGAACCCTTGTGCCACCAATCGACGAACACCGAACTCGAGGGCTGCGTCGAGAAGAGAGCGGGTTCCCTCGGTGCGCAGGCGGTTGGTCAGCGCAAAGGTCCGATCGAAATGGCGCAGGTCTGAGATGCCGGCCAACGAGGTCATCTGGTGGACGATCACCTCAGGGCGGGCCCCCGAGACCGCGGTCGTCACCGACGCCGGATCGAGTCCATCCATCACGACGGCGTCGGCACCCCAGGCGCGGATCTCGGACAGCTTTGCCGTGGACCGGGCAGTTGCAACAACGTCATGGCCTTGAGCAACGAGCTTAGGGACCAACTGCCGGCCGATCGCTCCGGACCCTCCTGCAACGAAGACGCGCATCTGCCTCCTCCTTTCCCGTGTTTGCAGATCGTTCCGGCCCCTAAGACGAAGCAGTGCCCTCTCCTGTGACACCTGAGAACCAGACCAAACGGGAGAAAGAGTGGTGCTCGAACGCCAGTTCTCCCCGACGATACGAAGCTGCTTCGTGTTCAGAAAAGGAGTCGATCTGGCCCAGGTGCGTCATCGGTCGAGGTACCTCACCTGCGAGACTGACTCGGTGTCGGAGTTGTGGCCAGAGGCCGAAGCCGCTTCAGCCAGAATGGCCGCGCTGGCCCTCCAGTACGACCGGTACCGTCCTCGCTACCCGCCTGCGCTCTTCGAACACCTGCTGACCCAGGCTCATCTGACCGCAGGCGACCCCGTCGTTGAGATCGGTGCTGGAACCGGTTTGGCGACCCTGCCGCTGGTCGAGCGAGGACTGCTCGTCTATGCAGTCGAGCCTGCCGAAGAATTGGCGGCGCTGGCACGATCAAAGGTGCGAGGGCGAGCCACGCTCGTCTCAGGTCGGTTCGAGGACTGCGGACTCCCACCCCAGGTTCGCCTCGTCACGTCGTTCAACGCCTGGCACTGGGTGGAACCACGCGCCGGGGTGGAACGCGCCGCACGGTTGCTGGGCTCAGGAGATTTCCTGGCCCTCGTCTGGACCGAGGTCCTGAGCTGGGGTGACCCGCCGTTCGAGGATCGACTGGCCACCATCTTCGGGTCACCGTGGCCCAAGCAGATGCCGCACGTCGAGGGCTCGATGGAGGCCGTCCGGTCCGATCTCCGGTTCGGGGATTTTCGGGTCTTCCACCACCCTTTTGGGCGCCTTCTCGATGGCCCGAGCTATGTGGCGGTCACCCAGACCTACGGAGGCGAGCGCGCTGACCAGCAATACGAGGCCCTGGAGCGAGTGATCGCGAACGAGTTCGGCGGAAGCGTGACCAAGGTCGAGGACGCAGTCCTCTACCTCTCCGAGCGAAGCTGAGAAAACGACGAGCAGTGCGTCTGGGCCATCCGATGGCACGGACTCATACGGCAGGCGCCCTCCAAAAGAACTCCAGCTGGATGTTGTCGGGATCGCGGAACGTGAGCATCGCATTCCTCGTGTACTCCGGCTCCTTCACGCCTGAGTGTGCGATGCGGAGTTGGTCCAACCGATCAGCCCACTCGCTGAGGTCCTCTCGGCGAGCCACCAAGAACTCGAGATGATCGAGGCCGGTATGGAACTCACTGAAATCTTCTCCAGTGTTGGTGGCGTGCCACACCAGGCCAACGCCGAACCCCGTGCTTGGATCGAGGAGGGAGATATAGCGCATGCGACCATCGTCACCGGTGTAGTCGTAGAGCTCTTCCATGTCGAAGAGCTGGCGGTACCACATCGCACTCGCGGCAGGATCCCGCACCGTCAGATTGACCTCAACTCGACCCGTGATCGAAGGCACGCATGGAGTCTTCCAGGAAGGCAGGGAGCTGCTTGACTGTGTGGCGATGGAGGTGCTTCTGCCTGATGGCACGCGGGTTCTCGCGCAGGGCAGGCTGGACTTGGTTCCTTCCGAACGGCCTACGAAACCCGACTTTGCTCTCTATCTCGATGACGAGTGGCGTGGCGATCGTGGCGTGACCTGGCCGAATCGAATCATGGATTGGGAAGATGGCGGACTCCCAGCCGACGAGACGGTCGTCTTCGAGGCCATCGTCGACCTCCACCGTCGAGCCGCGGCCGGGGAGCTTGTGGAGGTTGCCTGCTACGGCGGGATTGGCCGGACCGGCACGGTGGTCGGCTGTCTCGCGGTCCTCGCCGGTCTCCCTTCGGTCCAGGCCGTTGAGTGGGTCCGTAGCAAATACCAGCCGGAGGCGGTGGAAACGCCGGAGCAAGAGCGTCTGATCGTCCGGTTCGCCCAAGTCGTCAGGCGAGGGGATCTCGAAAAGCCCCACACGGACTGAGCCTTCTCGTGAACGCCTACGTCCTTGGAGCACCCGGTTCGGGAAAGACAGCTCTCGTCGGTCCGCTCCAGGCGCGGCTTCCGGGACACCTCGTCGTGGACTGGGACTTCTTGATGGAACCGGCGGGCCAGCTCGCGGGGAGGTCGATACAAGCAAACCGCTCGACGTGGTCACACTATGACGCCCTCGTACGGGCCGTTCTCGACCAGTTGGGTGTTCCTCTCGTCCTCCTAGGAGTTCGTACCCCCGAAGAGCTGCACGGGTGGCCCTTTGGGACCTGGATCCTCCTCGATTGCGCGGACGAGACCCGCGTCGCCCGGCTCGGCGAACGGCGAAACGGCGCTGAGCTTGCCGTGGCCGTGGAGGACGGTCGGCGTTATCGGGAGCTCGGCCTTCCCGTTGTCGACTCCACCTCGCTGACGATCGAAGACGTGGCAGAAGAGTTGGTCTCGTTGTTGACCCGCCCCGGTTCTCACGCCACACAACCCCAGGGTTGAGCGGTCACGTCGATACCACGGGCGGCAACCCCCTTTCGCTCGCTGTGCAACAGGCCGACACAGGGGGGAGAGGCCCCGAGAGGGAGACGGTCACGGTTGGGTCACCAGCGACCGAGAGGTCGTTGCGATGACCGTTCATCGCGGGGTTCGACTTCGAGGGGGATGGGGTGACCCGCGTCCCGGATATTTAGCCGGGCGCAGCGGGCAAGAAACTGAACCGCACGTGGCGCCGGGGGTTGTCAACGTTGAGATCGACAAGGGCGAGCGATTGCCATGTGCCGAATGCGACGCGCCCGCCGAGCACGGGCAGAGTCACCGACGGGCTGACCAGCGTCGGAAGGAGGTGATCTGCTCCGTGACCGGGCGCGCCGTGCGCGTGCCGGTAGCGATCGTCGCGGGGGAGGAGTCGATCGAGGGTGGCGAGCAGATCCTGCTCCGACCCCGAGCCGAGCTCCATGAGGGCAAGGCCCGCCGTCGCGTGGGGCACGAATGCGTTCACCAGTCCGTCACCCCGACCCGTGCAAAAACGTTCCAGTTCCGTTGTGACATCGACGATACGCCTACGCGAGGTGTCGACATCGATCTCAATTGATTGCATCGACCTCCTAGTCTGCCCCCGACGGTTCGGGCAGCGAAGCGCATCTCCCTCAAGGACCGGAAGAGCTCGGCTCGCGCTCGGGCAGCGTTCGGTTTTGGGAAAGCGTTGACCCTCGGAACCGTTACGCCACGTCCGGTTCGATGGCGGCCTCGACCTCGAAGATCATGACGACCATTCCGGATCTGGTCGAGGCCTCGTGCTGCTCACCAGGCTCCCAGAGGGCTGCTTGACCCGAGCGAATCGGGAACGAGACTCCATCGCCGCCGGACACGGTGCCCTCACCACCGACGACGCAGAAGAGCTGAGCGGCCGCCGCGGGATGGCGACCCAATACTCCATCGGGACCCAGGTACATACAGCCGACATGCCCTCTTCCCTCCGTCTTGGCAACCCGCGCGAACGCAGCCTCTCGGCTCGCGTGACGTTCGATCGGGATCGCTGGCGTCGTGCCAAAATCGATGAGCCTCATCGCACGAGTGTGGCATCGGCCTTCGTCCGGCGCGCAGACGCACGTCGCGCCGCGAATGTGCCCTACAGATCCACGCAACTGAACCCGTCAGGCCGTCCTGCAACCTCGGACGCCGTTAGCTGGCGGGCACGAGGCGTCAGGCGCCGCCGTCCGCAGTCGGTCGAGTCACGAAGACGCGGCCCTTCGCGAAGATCCCCCGTTGGGGGAAATAGAAGTCGGCCATGTGCGCCTGCTCCGCCAGTGGTCCGATCGGCCCGAGGTCTTGGCCCTCCACGGCGGCATGGCTCTGCGTGACGTACCAGATCTTCAGCGGGTTGGCGTCGAAGTGCTGGCCGTTGGACGTCATGCCGGTCAGCTGCACCTTCCCGGCTCCGAGAGAGTGTTCGGCGACCCATCCCATGGCCGAGAGCATCCGCGGCGAGCGCCAGGCGGGCGTCGGGAGGGCAGAACCGATCATGCTCATGGCGCGAGTGATTGCCGTCGAACCGAGCTCGATGGTCCAGTCGACCGCCTCGTCGTCGAGCGTGTACACCCGCAGCCGGCGTGCACCCTCCCAGTCGATGGCGATGGGCCCGACGCGGGAGGTTTCGACTTCTGCACCGAAGTAGCGGGTGCAGGCGATGTCACACGGCACCGATTCGTAGAAGGTCCACCGGCCTTCAGGATTGCGGTGCCAGATGGAGGTGAACCGGTCGCCCACCGACGACGCCGTCCAGCGGCGCAATCCAAGGACATGGCCAGAACGGAAGGGCAGACCCATCACCCCGTAGCCGGACACCCGCTCGCCGTCTCCGGCCGGCAGACGTGGATTCGCTTCGACGTCCCGTGCGACAAGTGCTGGCTGCGCCATGGCGATCCCCCTTTCCTCGGCGCGGGACATTCCGTCCCACACCCCGGTTGCGAGGATCATATCGAAGGCCGGCGGCGTGTCCGGTGCCGCGATGCGTACATGCCGATTGGGCGACTCAGAGTGCCCGCTGCACGCCCTCCCAATACGGGTCACGCAGTTTGCGCTTGTAGAGCTTGCCGTTGGGATCACGGGGCAGCTCCGCGGTGAAGTCGATGGACTTCGGGGTCTTGAACCGGGCCAGCTTGTTGGCGCAGAAGGCAAGGATCTCCTCGGCCAAAGCATCGCTCGCCTCGACGCCCTCTGCCGGCTCGATGACCGCCTTGACCTCCTCGCCCCAGTCCTCGTTGGGGATGCCGAACACGGCGGCGTCGCCGACTTTGGGGTGGGTGAGCAGGACGCCTTCGATCTCGGCCGGGTAGATGTTGGCCCCGCCCGAGATGATCATGTCGATCTTGCGGTCGCGCAGGAAGAGATAGCCGTCCTCGTCGATCAAGCCGACGTCGCCCACGGTGAAGAAAGCGCCGATGCGGTTCTTCTGCGTCTTTTCCTTGTCGCGGTGGTACTCGAAGTCGGCTGACCCCATGGCCATGTACACCGTGCCGATGACGTTGGGCTCGGTGATCCGGTTGTCCTCGTCGTCGAAGATCGCGATCTCGGAGATGGGCCACGGCTTGCCGACGGTTCCGGGCTTTCGAAGCCACTCCTCGGCAGTCACCAACGTGCCCCCACCCTCACTGGCCGCGTAGTACTCGTCGACCGCGTTGCCCCACCACTCGATCATCTGGCGCTTGATCTCCACCGGGCAGGGGGCGGCGGCATGGATCATGTGGCGCAGTGAGGAGACGTCGTAATTGGCGCGTACGTCCGCAGGCAGCGCGAGCAAGCGGTGGAACTGGGTCGGCACCATGTGCGACGTCGTCACCCTGTGCTGCTCAATGAGGCGGAGCATCTCCTCGGGCAGCCACTTGTCCATGAGCACGACGGTGTGGCCGAGATGCAGCGAGGCGCTGCCGAAGCGGAGCACCGCGGTGTGGTACAGGGGCGAGCCGACGATGTGCACGTTGTCGTCGTGGGGTTGGATGCCGAAGAGGAAAAGCAGCCCCGACAACCCCAAGGCGGCCTCCTCCGGGGTGACTCCCACGAGCTTGCGGTAGATCCCCTTTGGGTTGCCGGTCGTTCCCGACGTGTAGTTCATGACGTCGCCGATGGTGCGATCCTCGGGCTGCGCCGTGGGCTGCGCGTTGCGAACATCCGAGTAGGACGCAAAACCGGGGACGTCGCCCACACCGAGCCGGGCTCTCCCCTCGAGCCCGGCCTCGTCTGCGGCGGCGGTGGCCACCTGTGCGAAGCGCTCGTGGGCCACGAAGGCTTTGGCCCCGGAGTCCTCCAGGATGTAGGCCACCTCCGGCGCCACCAGGTGGTGGTTGATCGGGACCAGGTACCACCCGGCCTGGAGTGCAGCCAGATAGATCTCGATCATCTCGGCACCGTTGGGAAGGAGCGTCGCCACCACGTCGCCCACGCCGAGGCCGTCTGCCCGCAGCGCGTGGACGAGCTGGTTGGCCCGACCCAGGAGCTCGCGGGCGGTGACTTCGCCACCGTCGGGGGTGATCAGCGCCACGTGGTCGGGCTCTTCGTGGGCCAGTGCCCAGAAGCCGAGGTCACCCATGTGCGGTCTCCTTTTGCTGGCTCGGTACGGCGCGCATCACATGACGACCCCCATGGCAGCGCCCGGCGTCCGAAGGCTAGAACGTGTTCTAACTTAGGGCAATTTGCTCAGGGCAATTTGCCTTCTCTGGCCGCAGGTCGGGGGACACCAGGAAGTTCAGGACCGAGAGATTCAGGAGAGTCGACCATGGCAGGGTTCCTCACAGGCAAGGTGGTCGCAGTCACCGGCGGTGGCGGCGGCATCGGACGGGCCGTGGCGCTGGCAACCGCCGCGGAAGGGGCCAAGGTCCTCGTGGCCGACTACGGAGTGGGCATGGCGGGCGAGGACCCGAGCAGCGAGGTGGCAGACGCCGTCGTTACGGAAATTAGGAACACCGGTGGTGAGGCCATCGCCGTGGCCGACGACATATCCAAGATGGAGTCGGGCGAGCGATTGATCGCAACCGCCGTCGACACCCACGGGCGCATCGACGGAGTAGTCGCGGTCGCAGGCATCCTGCGCGAACGCATGCTCTTCAACATGTCCGAGGACGAGTGGGACGCCGTGATTGCGACGCACCTGAAGGGTCACTTCACTGTGTTCCGTGCGGCGGCAGCAGTGATGCGCAAGCAGGAGGGCGGGGGCGCGCTGATCGGCTTCACCTCCGGTGCCTTCGCCGGCAGCGTGGCCCAGGCCAACTACGCCGCGGCCAAGGGCGGCATCGTCTCCTTCGTGCGTTCGGCGGCGGCGGGGCTCTATCGCTATGGCGTCACCGCCAATGCGATCGCGCCGGTGGCCAGGACGCGCATGTCGGCCAACGTCCCGACCGAGCTGGCCGAGATGGGCGACCCCGAGGACGTCGCGCCGATGGTCGTCTATCTGCTGAGCGACCAGGCGAAGCACGTCACCGGCCAGGTCTACACCGTCGTCGGCTCGAAGATCGCAGTGTGGAATCAGCCGGCCGAGGTGCGCGCCATGTACACCGAGGGCCGGTGGACCCCCGAGCAGATCGCGACGCGCCTCGACAGCACGGTGGGACAGGAGCGCATGGGCCTAATCGACCGCCTGGAGCAGATGCGAGCGGCCGCTGCGTCAGAGGAGAAGCCGAATGCGTAGGCGGAACGCCGAGGTGGTTGCGTGAGCCGGATGCCTAGGTGACCGCCCGCAGACGGGGCGGAGGCACCGCCGCGCTCACCTCGAGCGAGTTGCCCTCGTGGTGGGCCGAGACGACGTCCGTCGACTCGAAGCTCTCGTCGTGGAAGACCTTCCGCATGAGCATGCCCCAGGTGACCGCCGAGCGGGCGATCCGGCGGTTGGGCTGCTCCCAGGGTGGGATGCACAGCTCGACCTGATAGAGCGGCTCGAAGGTCACGACGTGAGTGGGCTGGCCATTCTGCGCGGCCAGCCATTCGGACTTCTCCTCATCGCTCCAGACCTTGTCGCTGGACGTCGCTCCTTGCGGCTGAAGAATCGTCATGACGAAACCCCCGTTCCTCGTCGTCTATCGACAACTCTGTGAGAAATCTTGAGGCGTGTGCTTTCAGATACGTCCGGCGCGCGCGGCGCGAACGCGTCAGGCTGGATGTCCGGCTTGCTCTGCCGGTCGACTCGGGGCCTGATTGGCCAGTGACCAGTGCTTCCAATAGCGTTCACTCCGCAAAAAGCCTCCTGCTAAGGACCCTTCTCAAGCACCCACCCGTCCCAGACTGAGCCTTCCTTGGCCCACACCGCCCCGGTGCTGTCGAGCACGGCGATGAGTGGGCCATTGCGACTGTCGCTGGCGACGGCCAGGGCCGTTTCCCCGCTTCTCTCCTCGGTCCATCCCGTATCGGGGAGCGAGCAGTTCGTCATCATGGGCGATCCCGGGCCGCAGCCCTCCTTGGCCCACACCGTCCGGGTGCTGTCGAGCACAGCGAGGAGCGGGCCATTGAAGGTGTCGCTTGCGACGGCCAGGGCCGAATTGCCTATCCCGACGTAAAACCAGGCCCACGATGCACTAAGCGAGTTTTCCTTAGCCATCACCCGACTGCCGAAGAGCTCTGCGATGAGGAGGCCATGGAGGGTGTCGCTGGCGACGGCCAGGGCAGTTGGCTCCGAAACATAATAAGCATCCTCGATGAGCCACCCTGCATACAGCGAGCCCTCCTTGGCCGACAGCGCCCCGATGCAGCCAACGGCGGGACACCCGGTGGTGTCGATCACGGCGATGAGCGGGCCATGGACGGCGTCGCTGGCGACGGCGAACGACTTGACCCCCGGACCTCGCTCGAAGGTCCACCCTGCATCGAGCGAGCCCTCCTTGGCCCACACCGTCCCGGTGCTGTCGAGCACGGCGATGAGCGGGCCATGCACGGTGTCGCTGGCGACGGCCAGTGCTGTCACACCACCGGCCCACTCCTCGGTCCACCCTGCATCGAGCGAGCCCTCCTTGGCCCACACCGTCCCGGTGCTATCGAGCACGGCGACGAGCGGGCCATGGACGGAGTCGCTGGCGACGGCGAACGACTGGATGCCGGGACCTTGCTCGAAGGTCCACCCTGCGTTGAGCGAGCCCTCCTTGGCCCACACGTTTCCGGCGGTGTTGCGAAAGGCGATGAGCGGGCCATTGACGGTGTCGCTGGCAACCGCGATCGACGTCGCGGCAGGATCGAACGCGGGGCCGTACAAGGACGAGGACACCGGGGCAGGGGAGGGCGCGGCCGATGCCTTGGCTGTGCTCAGTGCTGTAACTGCGAGACCTGAGACCAGCGAACACACCACTGCACGTGCGAGCGCAGCGCGCCTTGATTGACGTCTCTGATGGACTAGAGCGCCCACTGTTCCCCCTTCACCCCGTCCTCACAATCCCGCATGACTCCGGCCAGGCTCTGCGTGACAGCCGCCGTAAAGTACAAGAGCGCGCGAACTCTCTTGAGCGGCCGAACCTTGGTCATGGCTTGTGTCCCTTTGCAGGTCCGATCTCCGGCGGTGACGCGGTGTCGCGTCTCATCTTCCGGCTCCGGCCCGCGATGCCACAACCATCATTTGTGGCAGGTTGCCTAATGAAAACGGCGGGGACGCTCCTCAAGCTGGCAGAAGGAATGGCCTCCACGCTCATCTGAGTAGTGCCGATCCCAGTCGCACGCTGCGCGCAGTACCTTCGAGCTCGAAGGTTTCCGCTATAGGCGGACAGGCCATGCCGGTGGCGAGGCCGCGTGGTGAGTCTCCCGGTGCGGAGGCTGAATCCTGGAACTCGGGTGTTCCCGGAACACCGTGCATGAGGGGGCGGCGCCGGCTTGTCAACGGGCCTCAGCGTCTCGACCGTGTCGCGCGCCGCCCTATCGAGCTTTCAAACGACAAGAACGTCGGCGGCGCCGGTATTGACCAGTCCCTTGACGCGCCGGAAGCCGGGGCGTGTGTGACGGCTGGCCTTGTAGGCCGAGCGTCCCGGCTCGACGACTACCTCAACGACGGTCCAGCCCGGCGTCACGCAGCACGCGCGGACTCGTACCTCCTGCGTCTCGGTGCTGGCCTCGTCAGCTCGATCGATCGAGATCCTGACGTAGCAAACGGCCAGGGTTAGCTTCGTCGGTGTGGGGGGGCGTGACTTCTTTCGGCTGGTCATGCTCATTCGCCGTAGAAAGCCATTGCTTCCAGCGAGCCCAGGTGCGCCCGAGGATGACCACGCCGCCGATCACGAGCGCGAGCCCCGCCAGTTGGACGAGATCGGAGCCGAGGCGGCCGTCCTCACCGAGCCAGAGATGCTCGTCGAGGGACCGGTCGATCCCCCAGAGGACCATCGCCGTGCCCAGGACGAGGCCCGGGGGGTAGCCCGTCCGCCTGGACCCGTTGGGCCAGCGGTTCAGCCGGCGCTCGATCGCAATGAGGATGAGATAGACGCAGAAGTCCTCTATGGCCTGGAAAATCGGGACCGGGAGCCGGCGTCCGGCCTGCCCGGCGTAGTACATCCCGAACCACTGGTGGGTCGGGTGCCCGCCGCCTGCGACCATCAGCTGGGGCCCGAGCAGGCGACCCATGGCCCAGCAGGCCAAGAGGACGGGCGCAACCAGATCGAGACCGCGCGCGAGCGGCAGCTCAGGACAGCGCCGCCTGGTCAGGAGGATGGCCACGGGGACCGCGAAGAGCAGCCCGCCGAACGATGACAGCCCACCGTGCCAGATCGCGAAGACCTGACCGGGGTTGTGGGTGTAGTAGCTCAGGTTCGAAAGCACGTGCAGGGCCCGTGCCCCGACGACGGCCGCGACGACGATCCAGATGAAGACGCCGACGAGCCAGTCGGTGCGGTAGCCCTCCTTGCGCAGCCGGCGCTCGAAGTACCAATACCCGAACCAGAACGTGAGCGCGAGACCGATGCCGTAGGTGTGGACCTGGAGCGGCCCGATGTGGAACTGAACGGGGATCGGTTTCATTGGCGCGCCCTCGCCAGGTTAGGACAGGCCAGGTGAGGTGAGGGTGCGGAGGGAGGGACGCCGGGGAAGGTGTGGAACGAAGGCCGAGCTAGGGCCGGCCCGCACCGACGAAGCCGTCGCCGAGGCGGAGCGAGGTCAACCAGACCACCGCCCCGGTGTGAGGCGCCTCGATCATGGTGCCGCCGCCCACGTACATGGCGACGTGGTCGGAACCCCCGGGCCCGTAGAAGAGGAGGTCGCCCGGCTGCAGATCGCTCACGGGCACCGGTGTGGAATCGGCCATCTGGGCGCCCGAGTAGTGAGGAAGGGGCACGCCGGCTTGGCCCCAGGCCCAGGCGGTCAGCCCCGAGCAGTCGAAGCCGACCCCGGGGCTCTCGGCACCGAACACATAGGGAACACCAAGCTGACTCTCAGCGGCCTGCACGGCCCCGGCGCCGCCACCAGAACTTGGCGGTGGGGGCGGGGGAGGGGGAGGAGCAGGTGCCGGGGCCGGTGTGAAGACAGGGGCTGGCGCCGGAGCCGGAGCCGGCGACCCGCCACCGCCACCGGCGGCTGGGGCGGGGGCTGGGGCCGGGGCGGGGGCTGAAGCGGCTGCGGCGTGCTGGCTGGCGGCGGCTTGAGCGGCAGCGGCGGCGCGCTGGTTGGCAGCGGCCTGAGCGGCAGCGGCCTGAGCGGCGGCAATTCTGGCTGCGGCTGCCCTCGCTGCTGCCGCAGCCTCCGCCTGCTGTTGCTGCTGGACCAGCTGGGCGATCTGACCCTGCTCCTGCGACAGCGCGTTCTTCTGTTGCTGGACGACAGCCTGGTTCTGGTTGATGGCGTTCTGCGCGGCCTGTATCTGGACCTGAGCCTGAGCCTGCTCGTTCTCCAGTGTCGCCTCTTGCGCCGAGAGGGCGTTCTGCGCCGCGTGCAAGTTGTCGACGGCGAGGTTGATATTGCCCTCGGCAATCTCGTTGTATTGGCTCGACGCGCCGATCGTCCTCGCGTCACTGGCGAAGATCGGGTTCTGCGCGGCGGCGGTGCCGTCGGAGATGTAGTTGGCGACCGCCGCGTGCGACAGCGTGGCGCGGTCCTTGGCCACCTTGGCTTGGTCGGCGGCGATGGCCGCCTTCGTCGACGCGATGTTTGCGTTGATTTGTTGCAGGTGCAGTTGCGCCGCGTCGTACTGCTGGCTCAGTACCGACATCTGGTTCTGCGCTGCGGTCAGCTCCGCTTGGATCTGAGCTGCCTTCGCACGCGCGTCCGAGATGGCATCACCGCCAGCGGGCCGCGCAAAACCAGACACAGTGCTCACGGACACTGTGACAACGGTCAAGGCGGGGATCCCAACCCGCCGGAGCAGCCAAGCGCCCCAGGGAGACCGCGGCGTGGAGTGGTTCAAACCCCGCTCTACGTCAGTCACGATGGAGCACAGTCTTAGCGTGTGCCTTCAGGCGATTCAAACACCCTCGCCTGTGACACAGCTGTTTGCCTCCGACCGAATTGGCGAAGCTGCAGGTGACAATGCATTTCGACAATTTGAAGACATTTCGTGGACGAGACGCAGGGCGAAAATCGGGCCCAGCGAAGGTACGGTCAGGCGCCATGGGCGAAATGATCGAATTTCCGAGCAATGGATCCACCGCCGGCGGTTACTTGGCCGCGCCAGAAGCAGGGTCGGGACCGGGTGTGATCGTGATCCAAGAGTGGTGGGGACTGGTCGACCACATTCTGCGCGTGTGCGACCGCTTTGCAGCGGAGGGATTCGTCGCCCTCGCCCCCGATCTGTACCACGGGCAGAAAGTAAAAGTCGGCGAGCCCGACGAAGCGGGCAAAGCGATGATGGCCATGAAGATGGACCAGGCGGCGCGCGACATGAGTGGCGCGGTGGACGAGCTTCAGCGCCGCGGCTCGGGCGAGCACGTCGGGGTGATCGGGTTCTGCATGGGCGGCGGTCTCGCGCTCGTGCTGGCGACGCAACGCCCTGACGCGGTCGCGGCCGTCGTGCCGTGTTACGGCATCATCCCCTGGCCCGACGCGCAGCCCGACTACAGCAAGCTCTCGGCCGCGGTGCTCGGCCATGCCGCGGCTAACGACAGCTCCTTCACGCCGGAAGCGGCGGACGCGCTGGCCGATCAGTTGCGCGGGTTGGGCAAGTCGGTCGCGATCGTCGTCTATCCGGACGCCGAGCACGCGTTCTTCAACGACGACCGCCCCGAGGTGTACAACGAAGCCGCCGCGCAACAGTTGTGGGAGCGGACCGTGGAGTTCTTTGCGACGCATCTAGGCTGACGGGCCCGGCGCGGAAGGGGCGTTCAGGCCGTTTGTTACCATCGGGCCATGTCCGCACGCTCACGTGACCTGCCCCGCCGCTCCTGTCTTTCCACGCCGGGCTCTAACGAGAAATTCCTGTCCAAGGCGCCGGCCGTTCCGGCCGACATGACGTTTCTCGACCTCGAGGACGCCGTGGCGCCGCTCGAGAAGGAGAGCGCCCGTCCCAAGGTCGTGGACGCGATCAAGAACCTGCCCTGGGACGACCGCGTGCTTTGCGTCCGCGTCAACGCGTGGGACACGGAGTGGACCTACGCCGACGTGGCCGAGGTGGTCGGCAACGCCGGCGAGCACCTGGACGAGATCATGCTGCCCAAGGTGCAGTCGGCAGCCGAGATCGTCGCACTCGACCTCCTCCTCACCCAGGTCGAGAAGAAGTCCGGCCTGCCCGTCGGCCACATCGGGATAGAGGCCCAGATTGAGACGGCCCGCGGGCTGATCAACGTCGACGAGATCTGTGCCGCCTCGCCCCGACTCGAGACGATCATCTTCGGGCCGGCCGACTTCGCGGCGAGCATCGAGATGCCCGTCCTGACCGGTGGCGTCCCCATTCCCGAGTACCCGGGTGACCACTTCCACTACGTCTTCAGTCGCATCTTGATGGCGGGACGAGCGAACGGTCTGCAGGTGATAGACGGACCGTTCCTCAAGGTGCGCGAGCTGGACGCGCTGCGCGAGTACTCGTTGCGCACGCGCATGTTGGGCTACGACGGCAAGTGGGCGCTCACACCGGACCAGGTCGTAGTGCTCAACGAGGTCTACTCACCGACACAGGAGCAATTCGACCGGGCCTTCGACATTCTGGAGGCGTATCGCAAGGCGACGGACGAGGAGCGCAAAGGCGCCGTGATGTTCGGTGACGAGATGATCGACGAGGCGAGCCGCAAAATCGCGCTCAAGTTCGTCAGCCGTGGCGAGCGCGCCGGGTTGTCTCGCAGCCCGAGCTGACGCGCCGCCTCTGGTGTGCGTCGCGCCTCAGTCGCCGATGAGCCGGCGCGCGATCACCTTGAGCGCGAGGGTCTCGTCCGCGCCTTCGAAGATGGAGAGCACACGCGCGTCCACGAAGTAGCGGCTCACCGGGAACTCCTCGGCGTAACCCATGCCGCCGTGGATCTGCATCGCCTCCCGGGTCACCCACTCCGCGGCCCGGCACACGTAGGCCTTGACCATGGACGCCTCGAGCGCGCCCTCTCCCTGCGCCATCAGGCGGGCCACGTGGTACGCGCTCTGGCGCGTCGCCTGGATGAGGACGGCCATGCGGCCGAGCTTCGCCTGCGTCAGTTGGTACTCCGCGATGGGTGAGCCGAAGACCTTGCGCTCGGCCGCGTAGGACGCCGCCGCCTCGTACGCCGCCTGCATCACGCCGACGGCCCGGGCCGCGGTCTGCAGCCGGCCGTTCTCGAAGCCCTCCATCTGCAGGTAGAAGCCGCGCCCGAGGCCCTCCTCGCCACCGATCAGGTTGGCCGCCGGCACCCACCAGTCCTCGAGGGCGATCTCGTAGCTGTGCATGCCGCGGTAGCCGATGGTGTCGATCGGGCGGCCCTCCATCTTGCCGACCTTGCCGACCGCCCCGGCCTCCTGGGTGAACTGGAAGCCGTGCCCCTCGCCGATCGGCTTCGGGACGATGAACAGGCTCAGCCCGCGGTGGGCCAGGGCGCGGTCGGGGTCGGTGCGGGCCAGCAGCATCAGCACGT
>JBPYFR010000151.1:0-29768 GCA_051985685.1 Acidimicrobiales bacterium | reverse complement strand
GCTCCTAACATTTGGTGGCTTCACCACTGGTTCCCGGCAGCGACCAATGCTGCCTTCCACGACACGCCCGTCGGCATCGTGTGGCATTTCCAACTCAGGGGCTGACGACGCGTCTCATATCACCGGGGGCTGTGACGCATATGGCAGACCAATGCTGATTCAATGGTTGACGTGGCCAACGGTCGGCGGGTCCTAGACGGCGAGGGAACCATGTCCCTCGTCTACATCACCGGTATAAGCGGCTCGGGCAAGTCAACGGTTCGAAACGAACTTCAAAGTCGTGGATTCGAGGCCCTCGACCTCGACAGTGATGGGTTTGCGTTTTGGCAGAACATCATCACAGGTGAGATAACCCATGGAGCCGATGCTTCGCGGCGTTCTGTGGAGTTTCCCAACACAATCAGTGGAAGCTCGACCCTGAGCGGGTCCGACGACTTCTTCAGAAGGCGTCGGGCCGCCTCATTTTTCTATGTGGTTCGGCCCCCTCCAATGATGCCGAGGTGTGGTACTTGTTCTCAAAGGTCGTCTATCTGGATACTGACAAGGAGACGATGCGTGACCGGGTCACCAATCGCACCACATGCGACTACGGCAAGAACTCCAAAGAAGTAGAGGCATTGCTCGGCTCGCATGAAGGGATTGACCATCACTATCGCGAACGGGCAGATATCACTATCACTATCGACGCCACAAAACCGACTGACGACATCGTGGATGAGATTCTCGTCGCGGTTGACGACGACGCGGCGCCTTCAAATACCTCGCACTCATAGCCTCCACCGTCGACGTTGTCGAAGTTCGATTCGCTCTCAGGAAGGCACATCGTCGTATGGCCGTCGCTTCAGGCTGCCACAGTTGAGCAACACCGCTCCCGACCATCGGATCTGTGTCCTAATGGAAGGAACTTCTCAGGTCACAGACCCTTCTTGACAGTTCTTTCCAAGATGCCGAGCGTCGCCCGCAGGGCTGACTCCGGCACGATCGGGAAGCGGTCCTTGATGTCGTCGCCTATCTTCGACCAGTCGTAGTACGACGTCACGTCGGTAACCCCATCTTCACCGGCATTCAGACGATACCCATAGAAGTGCGGATATGGAATGTCGGGCCCGAGATTCCATGCGATCTCTTTATTTCGCTCAAAGCGGATGATGTGCACGGTCACGTCGTACTTGCCCATAGGAAAGTCGTTGAGCGACTCTCGGTCCATATGGATGACGAAGGTATCCCCCACCTTCTCCGCTGGGTCACCAGTGAAGTCCTGCAGCATTCCCGATGCATCGATCGCCACATGACCTGCCGGACTTCTCACAATGTCGAAAATCGCGGCGGCTGGCGCACGGATCGGCCGGGTCACCTCGAGCCGGTCGGGTAGGTAGACGGTATCGGGCATGTGAACTCCTTGCAGCTGCGGGCTCGGCCAATCAGCCAAGCTCGACGATTTCTATTCGCACAGCATCGCGCGCCGAGACTCGGGCTTCTTGGTGAAGAACCACGAGTGTGAGCCAGCCTCGGGTCAAGGACCTCAATCCCGGAGTTGCCCATGCTGCTGATGAAGTCGGCACGGTCAGGGTGTCCCTGATCGCCTGGTCGGAGACACTGTTCCGAGGGCTCGATACGCCGACCTGGCCCCGTTTGCAGTGAATCTCCGGCCTGCCGCGCAATGTCTTCATTTGGTAGCGGCCGCGATGGCCGCGGTTTACGAACTGACGATGGTGATCTGGCGTTGAACCGAAACGGTAGTGCCCCCAAACGTCACCGTCGCAGTGGCCTTGCCCGGGACGAGCACCCCATTATTCTGCTCACTCGCGTTCGATTCCAGCACCACCGTTTGCCATCTTCCAGTGCATGGGATACTTCCAAGTACAACTACCGTCTGGAGCGTTGGAAATTGATCAATGATCACCGAGGTAAAGGCTCCCAGACCGGCCGTATTTGTCGCACATCGGCCCGAAACCGGGATGCTGACCTGTTGAGGTTGAGAACCTGAGATGACGGCCGTAGTACCGATCCGGACGGCAAAAGGTTTTGATGGAGCCGCCTGAGCGGGCTGGGTAGCAAGTATGGCCCCCAGCGGGCCAAGTACGAGTGTTCCAAGAACAGCGATCACCGGACGCTTCATCAGGTTCCTCCCCCTGCCGAGTGGCCATTGCAATGGGCGACCATACCCGAGCCGCCATTGCAAATGTCTGGTCTGATTCCGGGCCGATCAGCGACCGCCCCCGCACACCGGTTCGGGGCGACTCCAGAAACTTAAGAGAGGCCGCTTCGGGCGATTTCTGACGGCGTTTAGTCCGGCTGACTCCCGTTGCGTATCCTCCATAGTTCCGTTCATAAAACTTCGCCGAAAACGCCCAAGACGGCGTGGACTCAATGGACGACACCCCAGGCGGGGACGCATGGCATGGACATTGCGGAGGCTGCTCGACGGCGGAGCCCGGGTTAGCAGTGAGTCCGATTCGGCCGCTCTCGCACGTCTCCAGAAGGACTTTCGCGGGTTGGTGGACGGGCTTGTCCAGGACATGTCCCTGCTCGCCAGGCTGAATCCCGTTCGGGAAAGCCTGTGAATGCTCACGTGACGTTTGGCAGGTGCGGGTGTCCCTTGGGCGGGACGCCGCCACAAGCGCTGCCGGTACGTGGCCAGGAGGGTGCGAGGGTCCCGGGGCGGCCCAGCGATAGCCGGTCCGATCGGTGAAGGAGGCCAACGAGGGCACAATCCCTTTCGAACGAGAGACGCTGACAGGGTTGCTCGAGCAGTCGCTCGACCACATCGAAGCCCAGAGTCGTGGACGGAAATAAGTCCAGTCAAGCGCACGGGGTGCATCACGCTCGAATGTTGTATCTTCCGCACCCACCATGAGGCCCGCACAAATGATTCCCGCCCGGTTCGAAGCGCGATTGAGGAGTTCACTCCACTCGGGGTGGACTTCGCGCTTACGACTTGTCGTTCTCCAGCGCGCGCTGGCAGCGGCAATCGCGGTCGTCGCCGTCATGGCAAACCTCACTCCGGCCTTTGCAGGATCGACACCGTCGGCAGCAGCGGAGGCTCCGAGCTCGAATCCACCGGTCGACGTCTATGTATCCGTCAACAATCCCCCTTATGGATACTCGAACAGCGCGGTCCTCGTTCCGGCCGGAGGCGGTGCTCCCGTCGCTATTCCTGGATTTGTCGACAATTACCTGACGGCGCTGGCAGTCGATAGTCAAGGCGATATGTACATGGCCGACACGACGCAGTGGAACAGCATCGAGGAGTTCCCGGTGGGTCAAGGGGGCGCGTTCAACAGCATCCCCTGTGGATGTGTCGGGGTGAGCGGGCTCGCGCTGGACACAAAGGGCGACGTGTACTTCGTGAGCGATCGGGTGACCGCGGTGGAGAAGATCACGCCTGGGAACGACTTCCAAACGGACGTCACAGCGCCAACGTGTGGTGTCGAATCAGGGGCTGGCTGCAACCTCAACGATCCCAGCGGACTTGCGGTCGACCCCCAGGGCGATGTCTTTGTCGCAAACACCGGGAACAACCAGGTGCTCGAGATCCCTGCCAACGGAGGCCCCGAGATCCAGGTCGGCACTGGCCTTATGTCGCCAGTGTCCGTCGCTGTCGACGCTCAAGGTGATGTCTTCGTGGGGGAATTGGGCGGTGTTGTGGAGATTCCCACGAATGGGGGCTCCCAGCGAACACTGTTCACAACGAGCTACCAGGTCGAAGTCGCAGCTGACTTGGCTGGCGACGTCTACCTCACCGATCCGGCCGAGGGAGGGCTTCTCGAGATCCCGGCAGGCGGCGGACCGGCGATAACGCTCGCAAGCTCCGAATCAGGGTTCATCGCTGTCCCGCCCGGAGCCCTTCTCCCCCAATCCATCGCATTCACATCGACGCCTCCACCAGACGCAACTATGCATGGGCCGACTTACGACGTGTCCGCTTCTGGGGGTGCGTCAGGTAACCCCGTCGTCTTCACGAGCGCGACTCCTGCAGTGTGCACCGTGTCGGGATCGACGGTGTCGTTCGTCGGCGTTGGTGCCTGCACGATCGACGCCAATCAGGCGGGTGCCGCGGCTTACGCGGCCGCGGACGAACAAAGTCAGACAATTGAAGTTATCGACAACGACCTCGCGCTCATGAACATGCCCGCCAACCTGACTGTGAATGCCACCAGCCCCCAGGGTGCTGTGGCGACCTATACGCCACCGACAGTGGTGGACGAGGACACCCCCCTGCCCACGGTCACCTGCTCGCCGGCGTCGGTGAACACATTCGCCATCGGACTGAGCACGGTGACCTGCACGGTGAGCGCGACCGGGGATACCAATAGCCCGGTGTCCAAGTCGTTCACGGTCAACGTCTTGGGGGGTGCTGCCCAGCTAGCGAACCTCCAGCTCATGGTCACGGGCGTCGGACCGGAGTCGAGTTTGGCCGACAAGGTCTCCCAGGCCCAGGCAGACGTCGCCGCGAACAACACGGAAGGCGGTTGTGGTGTGCTCGCTGCCTTCATCCACGAGGTCAACGCCCAAGCCAGTAAGTCCATCTCGAAGTCGACCGCGGCCTCGCTGATCCCTTCGGCCACCCGTATCCGGGCAGTCTTGGGGTGCTGAGCCCCGGTGCCAATCTGGATCCAAGGGAGCCGCTCCCCTTCTCTATTCACGCCGGCTTCCCTGCACGGGATTGAGCGAATCGACAATGGACAGGTCCTGGCTAGCACCGACGGCGATCGGCCGGACACGCTGTCCGTCTTCATGTGCGGCCCAGCCGGCATGACACGCAAGTTCGGAGCGGAATTCCCGCGGGTGGGCATTCCGCGCGGTCACATCTACTGCGAGTACTTCGACTGGCGCTGAGGCGCGGCGCCTTGGACCGCCATCCCAGACATGACCAATAGCCAACGGCCACGGGCCAACACGCACACAGTCCCGATGGCTTGGCTCGTAAGCATCCCCCCGGGGTCCCTCGAGGTCTCAACGGGCAGTACGTGTCGTGAGCTGCGCACAGAGCCGGGCGACGGCGCAAATACGGAACGCGACGACCTCACGGCTTCCGAGTTGCGAGGTCGTGATCCTCGAACTGTACAGGACCATATCTGCGTCGGTACAAAAAGTAGACCAAAGGACCACAAAGCAGGGGGAGCCAGTAGGAGATCAAACGATAGGCAAGGGTGGCCACGAAGGCGCTCCCCGCATGGACCCCAGCGAGCACGAGAAGCCCACTCAGGCTTGCCTCAACGATGCCGAGCCCTCCCGGGGTGAGTGGAACGAGAGCGATCACACCGGCGGCTGCGTAGGCCAGCAGCACGAGCGAGGGTCGGGGATGGCTGCCCGTGGCGCGAAGCACGCCCAGCAAACACAGGTAATCGAAGCCGAGACGCCCCGTGATGAGCAGGACCGCCATCAACCAGCTTTGACCCAGCGCGGCGCGAATCTCGTCGCGCTGACGGAGAAGCCGAGCGCCCAGATCCTTCGTCTTGCGTCGACGGCGGGGGATCCTGTTCAAAATCCACTGTGCGAATGATCCGAACATCGCCAACGGGCGATCAGAGACCATGACGACAGCACCGAAGAGAACGAAGAGGCCGAATGCGCCAAGACCGAGAAGGGCCGCATGGTCAAGGCCGCGGCTCACCTGAGTTCCGCCCAGGATTGCGGGAAGGGCGAAGATGGGAAGCGCCAAGAGCCCTCCTACCGAAAGAAGTGATGTCGCTGCGAGTCCACCTACGGCGTTGTCGGTGTCGATTCCTGCGGTCGCGAGCATGCGGAACTGGACGGCGGCCCCGACGGCAGACCCCCCGGGGAGCGCGTTGGTCACCGCATTGCCGGTCAAGCCGGACGCCACCACCGCGAACCAGTCGCGTGTCCGCAGCACGATCCGCTGAAGGGCAAATGTGCAGACGAAGCTGGCTACCTCGGCAATTACAGCCCCCGCGAACCAAACGGGACTCAGATTGGCGAGGCGGGGCCATGCACCAATGACATGGCTGATGCTCGGAAGCAGCACATAGAGGACCAACCCGGTCAACGCGAGCGCCAGAATTCGCCGCACCGCGTTCTTGCGCGACGTATGTTGACCCGGGCTTCCGCCCGCGGATCGATTCGCCGGAATCCTGGGTGAATCCGACGACGGCGAGTTACCCCCCGCCCCGGAAGGTTGCTCCCCCGACTCACTCCGATGGGCAGGCGTAGGTCGGACCTCCTGCCGTCGTCCTGTGGTGAATTCCGTTCGGAGCCTATCTCGACGTGGACTCGATTGATCTACCCGCCGCAAGCCTTCACTAAAGCTGGTGAGCTGCTCGTAGCGTCACGTTCACTCGCGGAGCATGCATTCGGACGTCTCTAGGCGGTGCCGAAGTCGTGCCTCGTGGCGTGGTGTTGGCTCCGGCGCCGGGCGCCCATGCGTAAGTCGGGCTCATCGTGGCATCACGTGATGTAGACGCGTGAACCCGCTCCCGGTAAACGCGTTCGGAAGTGAGCCAGCGGCGGCACCGTCGGCACTCCTGTTCGGATGCGGCCCGACCGAACGGGGTTCCGCTTCGCACCTTTCAGCCGAAGACCTTCCCGCCAGGAGTGAATCATGCAAGGTCGTTTCTCAGGCCCGTTTCCCGGGAGTAGAAAGGCCCCAAGTGTCAGCTCAGATCGCCTCCCACGGTAAGTCTCCTTCGACCCTGCGCCGGGCGGAGCGATCGTGGCGAGCGATCTTCTTCGCCCCCCTGGGAGACGGCCAACGTCGGCGGCGTGGATCCGACGCGGTGCGATTGATCGTTGCCACGTTCGTCGTCGTTTGCGCGATCGCCCTGTTGCGATCCAACTCGCACCCAGAGGACGTTCTCGCGCATGCCCTGAGCCCACCCCCCTACGGAGTGCGCTGGCTCGTCGACGTGTTCTGGGTGGGCGGCTCCTTCGGAACCATCGCGCTGCTCGCATTGCTGGCGGCGTTGGCACGCCGATGGGACGTTTTGCGGGATCTCGTCAGCGCGGCCGGCGGAACTCTTTTGGTTTGTGGACTTCTGGTGCTGTGGCTCGGAGCGAGCGGAGGCAGGCCCCACAGCATCGAGTTCGATGGGTTCGTCCTGAGTTTTCCCGTCTTGCACGTCGCCGTGACGATCGCGGTCCTCACAGCCGGGCTCCCATATCTGTCTCGAACCGTCCAGCGCCTGCTCGACCTGGTGGTCTTCCTGGCCGTCGTGGCAACCGTGGTGGCGGGACACGGCCTACCGGCGAATGTCATCGGGAGCATGGCAATCGGCTGGGGCGTGACCGCCGCTCTCCACCTCGTGTGGGGCTCGCCGCTTGGTCTCCCGTCGGGTCAGGAGTTGCGGGTCGCGCTCTCCGACGTCGGCATCCAAGCCGTGTCCGTCGCGCCGAGCAAATACCAACCCTGGGGAGTGGCCCACTATGACGCCGTCACCGAGGACGGCGAGTCGCTCACGGTGTCGCTCTACGGCCGAGACGCAGCAGACGCCCAACTCCTACGGAAATTGTACCGATCTATCTTTTATCGAAACTCGGGACCTGCGCTGAGCCTGACCCGGATCCACCAAGTCGAGCACGAGTCCTCCATCACGCAGCTCGCGTCACGGTCGGGAGTCCGCGTACCACAGGTCATCAGTGCATCCGAACTCGGACCGAGCCACGACGGTGTCTTGATCGCTCAGTCGCCCTCCGGGAGGCCCTTCGCGGACCTCCAGGCCGGGACCCTCTCGGACGACGGCCTCGACGACCTCTTTGCCCAGATGCTCGCGCTTCGGTCGGCCCGACTTGCCCATGGTGCGCTGAACCCCCACGTGATCTTGGTAGACGACCGTACGAACTCGGTCTCGCTGACCAACTTCAGTTACGGCGTGTCCAATGCCGGAGATTTTCTCCTCGATCAGGATCTCGCCGGTGCTATGGCCTGCGCCGCGCTCGTCTCAGGCCCAGAGGAAACCGTGCGCTCGCTCGTTCGAGTCGTACCTCGCGATGTGCTTGCCGGAGCACTTACCCATCTGCGACGGGCCGGACTTGACCCACTCATCACCGTGGCCATGAAGGGAAAGAAGGACCTGCTCGACCAGCTTCGGACCGATGCGGGCCGCCAGTCGGGCATGGATGTCCCGGAGCTCGTCGAACCGAGGCGCCTCAGCTGGAACCAGGTTCTCGTCGCCATTGGTTCACTGATCGGCGGGTGGGCACTCATCGCAGTCCTTATCAATGCCTCCCACTCCATCAACACCATCCGCAACGCGCAGTGGGGATGGGTGGTGGCCGTGGCCCTTCTGTGCTCGTTCGCGTACATGGGCGGAGCAGTCTCAAACGTGGGAGCGGTGCCGGGCTCAGTTCCCCTTGGACGCCTCGTCGGACTCGAATTGGCAAACTCGTTCACGACTCTGGCCGGGGGGAACGCGGCCGTAATCGCCACGGAGGTGCGCTTCTATCAGCAGCAAGGCTTCGATACGGCGGTGGCAGTCACGTCCAGCGCATTGGTGAGCGTGGCGAGCCTGCTGGTGAAGGTGCTCCTGTTCTTGATTGCCATACCGATTGCGTGGAGCTCCTTCCACTTCGGCAAATCCGCCCACGCGGGCAGCCACGCCGGGATTCTCTGGACGCTCCTCGCCGTGGTGGTGGTCATCGGTGTTGTCCTGACGGTCATGTTCGCGGTTCCTCGATGGCGCCATCTGGTCGCGGAGAAACTGCGACCCAAGGTTTCGAGTGTGATCGACAACTTCAAAACGTTGGCCACGCAGCCCACAAAACTCGTCGAGCTTTTCGGCGGGCAGATAGCATCACAGCTCCTTATCATCATCGCACTCGGCGCAGCCCTCCATGCCTTTCACGCCTATCTCTCGCTACCAGCACTGGTCATCGCCGCCACCATGGCGGGTGTGCTCGCTTCCGCATCTCCCGCAGGCGGCGGCATGGGCGTCGCCGAGGCCGGCCTCATTTTGGCTCTCACTGCCGCGGGGATCTCGACTCACCAAGCGACCGCTGCGGTCTTCGTGCAGCGTCTCTTCACCGCGTATCTCCCGCCCATCGTCGGCTGGTTCACACTGATGTGGATGAGGCGCAAGGAGTACCTCTAGACCAGGAGCTCGTCGCGATCAGCTCACTTGCACTTCCCGAAGACAGTGGAGAGGGGCCACATCCAGCCCCGTCTCACCTAGCTCGAGTCGACGAGAAAGTCGAGGTCGCTGCCCGCTCCTCTTCCCCCGGCCACTCCGTCGTTGCCGTTGGGCCTCGCCCGGATCGTCGTGGGTAAACGGAGAAGTCTGCACCGGCCCGCTTACGAAATTCTTAGGTGCGACGGGTAACCTGACCCCATGGGCGTGAAGCATCGCATCGCCTTGGCCGTGGTCCTCGCGGCTGCGGTCTTCGGTGGCCTCATGCCGCACGTGATCGGCTCGGCCGAGGGATCGACCGCCAGCCTGGTGTCGACAATCTTTGAAGAGCCACTGTCTGGGCACAACTTTTGTATTGATGCCGTTTGCGGCAAGGGGAGCCCAACGCCGGCCGCACCGACGACCCCGGTAGGGCTTGCCGCGTTTTTGGCCGGCATCGTGATTACAGCTGAATACGTTTCGGCCGTCCGCCGCCGTCGCCATCGTGTCGCGGCCCTTCCTCGAGGTGCGCGAGACCCGCTCTTCCACCCTCCCCAGTTCTCCTAGTTCGGAACTGCGTATCCGGCAACCGCACGCCGTCCCTCCTTTGGGCGCGGGCAGCGGCGGTGCCCGTCAGTCAGAGAGGGAGCGCCCATTCGTGGCCTCCCACCGAATTTCGAGGGCGCCACTTCCGCGCTACCTCGACCATTTCAGGAGAACTCACACATGTCGAAGTCAAGCAGCGGGTCTGCACGATCGAAGAGACCCGGCACCAAGAACCCATCTACGAGAAGTCATTCGACCGGTCAGAGTCAGCGACCAAGTGCCACCTCGGACAGCAAGACGAAGCGCCCGACCAACGTCCGGGGTGCAGCGGCCAACAGCACCGGATCAAAGCACCGCCCACCGAGCCGAGCGGGCAAGTCCCACGCGAGAAGCCAACAAACGGCCAATGGTGCGAACGGCACGCGTCGCACCTTCCGTTCCCGGCACCCCCTCCTCACGGCGCTGGTGCCTCTGGGCCTCGTCGTTGCGGCTATCGCCACGATGGTGATCATCAAGGCGTCCAGCGGTCCCTCGAGAGCACCCGCCATTGCCACGTCGCGTCTTGGAGGCGGCGGGGGCGGTGGGATCAGCGATCCGGGCACGACGCCGCTGGCACCTGGCGTCCTCACCGAGCTGAGCTCGGTCGCGCCCACGACGTTCGCAGCGGTGGGCAGTCCCGCGTCCGTGACGCCGCCCACCTCTGTCGGCCACAAGGGCCCGATACTCCGTGACGCCACGGGAAAGCCGGTGATCACCTACATCGGGGCCGAATACTGCCCCTACTGCGCGGCAGAGCGGTGGGCGCTGGCCGTCGCCTTGTCGAGGTTCGGCACCTTCTCGAACCTGTCGGGGACCCATTCCTCGAGCACGGATATCTACCCCAACACCCAGACGCTGTCCTTCTACGGCTCGGGTTACTCCAGTCCGTATGTGAGTTTCGATTCGGTCGAGAGCGCGACCAACGAGCAGGTCAATGGCACGTACCCGACGCTCCAGACGCCGACGGCGCAGCAGAGCACACTGCTCAGCAGTTACGACCCTTCCGGGAACATCCCGTTCCTGGACATCGGAAACAAGTATCTGATCACCGGTGCGAGCTACTCTCCCCAGCTCCTCCAGGGCCTCTCGGGCTCGCAGATCGCGAGCCAGTTGAACAATCCGTCGAGCGCGGTCGCCCAGGCGATCGACGGAACGGCGAACAACATCACCGCCGCGATCTGCGCCGTGACGGGGAACACGCCGAGCAGCGTGGCCAGTTCTCCGACCATTGCGGCCATCGAAAAGAGTCTGGGGGCGTGAGGATGGGGAGCACCACCTCGCGTCGGGTGCCGCTATGGGCCAAGGCCGCCTCGCTGGGCCTCTCCCTGGCCGCGGTCGCCATAGCCACCTATCTGACAGTCAGCCACTACAGCGACCCCGCCGCCTTGGCCTGCCCCGAAGGCGGCGTCGTCAACTGCACTCTGGTGACCACGAGCTCGTGGTCGGTGATCTTCGGAGTGCCATTGGCAGTCCTCGGGCTCGTGTGGGCGGTCGCGATGACGGCCCTCACAGTTCCGTGGGTTTGGCGCGCCAGGTACCGATGGGTGGACACCGCCCGCCTCACCATCTCCGGTGTCGGCGCTGCGATGGTCCTGTACCTGATCTTTGTCGAGCTCTTCCAGATCGGAGCAATCTGTCTCTGGTGCACGGCCATACACGTGGCGGCCGTTTGCCTCTTCGGTGTGATCCTGGCCGCTCGGGCCGCCACCGGAATGGCTCTTCCGTTGAGCGTTGATCGGACAAGCTGATTGCTGCCCAATCCCTGCGTTTGTTCGAGATGTCGGCCGACGACTTCTCAGCCAGGCGGAGCGATCCCTCCGATCTCGCGGCCGCGCTGATGTCGATGACGACCCGTGGATCGCTGCCAACCTGCGCCATCGTGGTCACTGGGGCACCCCGTGCCCTGTGGGTGGCCCGTCTTCTCGCCCAGAAGGTCGAATCTGGGCGACTCCGTGAGGTCGCTCCCTAGGCCAACGCCAGCTCAACGGCGACGCGCTGTCTGGACCGGCTGCCTAGTCCGGCTGCCTGCCCATAAATCCGTCCACACGCACCAACCCGGGGCGCACGTGCCCATGACACTCACGCTCTGCCTCCATACCGCCATGTATGGCGGACGACGCTTCGGTACCCTTTGTTGCGGTCGAATTTGACCGCGTCACGGTCGAATTCACGCACGAAGAAGGGGATGCCCGATGGAACCTCGAACCGACTCACCGGGTCCCGCGCGGTCTGTGGCCGCTCGGCTCCACATCAACCAGCGTTCCCTCCAGCTCGTCCTGGGTGTTGTGTGGATCTTCGACGGTTTGCTCAAGTTCCAGCCGCACGTGCTCAAGCCCGAGTTCTTGCCCACCTTCATCCGACAGATGGCCGTCGATCAGCCCACGCTGGTGGGCTCAGCCCTCAATCACATGGCCAATTTCATTTCCCACGAGGCAACGATGTGGGTTGCCGTGTTCGGCCTCATCGAGATCGGCATCGGCCTGGGCCTGCTGTTTCGCCGAACCTTGAAGCCGGCCCTCGTCGCGTCCTTCGTCTGGGGCATCGGGGTCTACATCTTCGGCGAGGGGATTGGCATGGTGCTCACCGGCCACACCTCGCCCCTTCAGGGCGCCCCCGGAGCGGTCTGCTTCTACGGGCTCTTGGGCCTTTTGCTGTGGCCGAGATCTGAACAAAGCACCGAGGGCGCCGTCGGCACGGAGTCGTCCGCAGCCGCCCACGGCCTGTTCGGCGGGACGGGATCGCTCCTGCTGTGGGCGGCGATTTGGGCCTTCGAGGCCATCATCTGGATGTTCCCGTTCAACCGGACCGGCGACACCATCTCGAACCAGCTGGCTGACACTGCACAAGGGCAGCCGGGTTGGTACGCCCACTTGCTCACCTCGTTCGGCCACGCCTTCGTCGGCGCCGGCATCTGGGTGGCCGTGATCTTGGGCGTGCTGTCGCTCGTCATCGCGCTCGGCCCCTTGGTGTCGAACCGACCCCAGGTGTACATAGGGCTCGGCATCGCGCTCGCGCTCGCCTACTGGGTCACCGGAGAGGGCTTGGGGTCGCTGTTGACGGGTGGTGGGACCGATCCCAACAACGGTCCCCTCGTGGCGCTGATCGGGCTCTCCGTCCTGCCGCTCGTCCCCGCCCGGGCCGACGAACCCACTCCGGCGGCTCGTCTCCTATCGGCGCACCCGCAAGCTGCTGTCCTCTCGGTCCTCACCCTCGTCATCGTGCCGTTGGCGGCCGCGGTGGTCCCCTCCTCGTCAGGCGACACCGTCGCGGCGACGACCCCAGCGTCATCGGGCAGTTCAACCGCGAAGGTCGTCTCGACGTCCGGGTCCATGAAGGGCATGTCGATGGCACCGAAGGCGGGTTCAGCGAAGGGCGCGGCGTCGCACACGATGAACATGGCGGCCATGGCCGGGTTGAACGTGACCGATTCCAACTGGAAGTACACGGGACCGCCGCTCCCGGCGTCCGAAGTCAACCTGCTCAACGTCGTCAGCGACGAGCAGGACAAGGGTCACAAGATGCAGACACCCGACTGCACCGCTCAGCCCACCTCGCAGCAGGTTCTCCGCGCCACCGAGTACGTACAGGCAACCTCGGCAGCCGTGGCCAAGTACAAGAACCTCAGCGCCGCCCTGGCCGATGGGTATGTGCCGATCACGAGCACGAGCTACCCGGTCGTGCACTACCTCAACTTCCACTACATGAACCCTCAGGACCTTTTGAACCCCAACACGGTGGATTCTCTCGTCTATGCGACGACCCCCTACGGTCCGGTGCTCGTGGCAGCGATGTACCTCATGCCGGGTCCTGGTGACGGGCCGATGCCCTACGGCTGCCTGGTGCAGTGGCACGCGCACACCAACCTGTGCTCGAGCAACACGACCGGTCAGATCGACGGCCTGCAACCCTGCGGCATCGGGTCGCACGCCAACCCGACCACGCCGTATATGACCCACGTCTGGCAAGTTCCGGTCGCAGGCGGTCCCCTGGCCATGGACCCCTCGGACCTCCAGGTTGTCGAGGCAGCCATCATGGCGCAGCAGCAAGGCCTTGCGCCCACGACCACGGGGACACCTCCAACCTGATCCAATCGCGCGGGGCGCTCGTTCGCACGGCTCAGGCAGGTCGCGTCGTTGCCAGGGCGCTCGCGGACCAGGTTGGTGCTGCGCTCGGTCCCCATCGGCGCTCTGCCTAGCCAAACATCGCTCGGAGAGGTCCTCGGAGGCGGTCAGCCAGGAAGATCCTCGGGCCTTTTCTTGGCCAGTTGTCCCTTGAGGAGGCCGGTCGACTGCCCGACTTCGATCATGTACCCATCGGGATCTCTCATATAGCAGCGGATCTCGGCACCACGATCGATCGGAGGAGTGACGAACTCGGCTCCACGCGCCTTCCACGTTTCGTAGCAGGCCTGGATGTCAGCGACTCGCAAATTGAGAAAGATCGACGTCGAGTCGGTGGGCTCGTAGTTGACCACGGAAATCCCAGGCTTGTCGGGTGTGGGCCCCCCGCCGGGGTTCATCAGGATCCAGGAATTTGCCAGCTTGACGATGCATGGGTTTTCTTCCAGCACGACGGTGCCACCGAGGACCTCGGAGTAGAACTTGCGAGACTCTGCGACCTTTCGCACGGTGATGAAGAGAGTCATCACGAGCCCATCCTCGGGGGCAGGAAGGTTCGCAAAGTCAATGAATGGTGTCGAGTCGGTCATCCCGGTGCTCCTCTCGTGGCCTGTGACTACCGGTTTGCCATGTGAGTCGTCTTCAGTTTGTCCCGCCAGGACACGGCGGCTCTCCCAGCCGGGTCGGCGTCGGGGCGACGCCGACCCTCAGAAGCCGAAGACGGGCCTCCTGGTCAAAAGCTCGGGGCCGTCTGTGGCGATGACGATCGTGACCCGCTCGAGGCACCCGCCGGTCCCCTCGGCGCTCACCCACGATTGGACGCACAGGACCGATCCCTCCTCGAGAGCCGCCGAATCCCCTCGGCCGAGCCCGATCACCGGGGGCTCTGCACCGAGGCCGAGGCCATGCGCCAGGACGACCGGAGGCGAAGGCTCTCCCGAGCGCTGCCACGCACGCAAGAGCTCAGCACCCGTCGCGCCCGGACGGCATGCACTGAGGAGCGCGTCGAGGCCCATCCGGCAACGCTCGCCGAGGGAACCCGTCCCCGTCGGTGCCGTCACACCCGCCAGAACCGTCGTGCCCACGTCCGCCTCGTAGCCGGCGTAGAGAGCACCCGGAGAAAGAACGACCAGCTCGCCGTCACCTACTGGCCGGTCGCGTGCCAAGACGTGGAACCGGACCGTCCCGCGGCTCGGCGTGGCGAAAGCGACGCTCTCGCTGGATGGAGCGGGCACGCCGAGATTCCCGATGCACTCGTAGTAGGCAGCCAAGAGCTCGCGTTCGCTCACCCCCGGCTCGACCCGCTCGCGCACGCTCTGGAGGGCCGCCTCAGCGAGGGCGGCCGCAGTCCGCAGGCAGGCGAGCTCGTCACTCGTCTTGGTCCGGCGAGCCCGCCACAGGGCCGGTCCGGCGTCGGCGAGCTCGGCCGAGGGGGAGAGGTCGTGGATCTGCTGGGCGAACATCGGAGTGAGTCCATCGGTCCCGACGCGGCGCGCGGTCGCGAGGCCCGGAATCGCCTTCAACGCGGCGAGAAGCTTGGCCGGGTTCCAGGTCAGTGGGTAAAGGTCTTCGTGTGGGATGTCGGGCGGCACTCCCTCGTCCCACACTGACAGGAGGTGTACCCGCTCCGTCTCTCGGACCACGACGCTCACGGGCGCAAAGGGGGAGCTGCCGGCCCTCCAGAGTTGACGGGCGCCCGAGGCGTAGCGCACGTTGGCAGACCGGCCGAGCACAAGGGCGTCCAACCCCTCGGCGGCCAGTGCATCCAGAAGTCGAGCCCGACGCTCTCTGCGCAGCCGCGCGAAGTCGACGCGAGCCGAGTCCTCGAGGGCCATGGTCCCGAGCGACGGGTCTCGGTCCGTGGCGCCGGTGGTCACGCCTCGGCTCCAAACGGGTCGTAGGTCGAACCGCTGAGCCGCACCCAGCCGGTGTCCGTGACGGCGACGATGTCTTCGGCGCGGTAACCCGCAGCCCCGTCCTCCCAGATGACCGGTTCGAGGACGACGACCATTCCAGGTTCCATGATCTGGGACTCGTCGAACTCGGAGCCGAGGTCGGTTCCGACCAGGGGCATCTCCGCGCTGTCCGTCCCCACCCCGTGCGCCAGATAGAAGTGTTCGATCCATGGGCGAGTACCTGCGTTCGCCTCGGTCGCCGCGTGACAGAGCACAGCCGCGCTCACCCCTGGCGCGAGCACCGCCAAGACCGCTTCGACGACGTGGCGCCATCTGCGGAACTGTTCGCCCTGGCGCGCGTTCGGGGTGGGGCGGGCGCTCGTGATCCAGGTCCGCCCGTAGTCCGACGCGTAGCCCTGCCACAGGATGCCGGCATCGACCCAGATCACGTCGCCCTCTCGCAAAAGGCGGTCGGTGGTCGCGGTTGGATAAGCCACATCGCCGTGAGAGGTCCACGGGCCGTCCGCCTTCCGCGTCGGCATCACCTGCCAGATCGGGTCGATGCAGCCAGCAGAGGCACCGAGCTCGAAGGCTCTGCGCAGGAACACGGCGCTCAGGTCGCTCTGACGAATGCCCGGTCGCAACACCTCCCGGGCGCTGATCATGGCCAGCTCCGAGATGCGCTGCGCTGTGCGAATGCAGGCGAGCTCGTCGGGCGTCTTGCGCAGCTTCGCCGGGCCCAACGCGGCGCGTCCGTCGCACCAGTCGAAGGCTCCGAGACGTCGCAGCATGGGGTGGGTCTGGTCATCGACGGCCAGCCGCGCCCCGGTGGGAAAGCGATCGGAGAGGGCCTCGACCAACTCTTCGGAGCCGTCGTCGAGGTCGGGGAAGAGCGGCCCGTGAACGTAGTCCTCCGGGAGGTCGGGCGGGAGTCCGTCCTGCGTCGGCGTGTACAGGTGTGGTGCGGGCTCCCCTTTGACCACGACGGCCACCGGACGGAAGAGCCCGGACCTCCCACTGTCATCGCCCGGCACCGAGAGACCGGTCGCGTAGGCGACGGCGCTGCTGCTCAGCAGGACCAAGCCGTCGAGCCCCTGGTTGGCGAGCTCATCCTGAATCCGAGCGAACCGATCAGCCCGCATGCGCCCGAGATCGGCCCGGTCGGGGATCGTCCGACCCTTCACCGTGTCGCAGATCGCCCGCTCGTCCACCGCTGGCACCCTCCTCAACAACGCAACCCGCTGTCAAGCGATCCCCATCGCGATAGCTGTGTGCGCAGCCGCCGAGCGGGCTCTGCGCTCCTCGTTGACGATTCTCGCCCGAGAGACGAGGATCAAGGGTCGTGCGAGCGGAGGCTGAATTCGATCATCTGTCCCTCGAGTGGCTCGCGGAACGTCATCGGCACAACGATGAGCTCCGCCGCCAATCCCCAGTTGTGTGGAACCGGAACTACGGGTTCTGGTACGTGACGGGCTACGACGAGGTGGCCGAGGTCGCGCGTGACAGCGAGACCTTCACCCCTCGGTACGAGGAGCACGCCCCCGACGGCCTCTCCTACATCGGGATCATGGGCGTCCCCCGCGACGAAGGATTGCCTCCCGTCGGGATCGCCGAGGCCGAGGCCGGCCGACATGTCGCCTTGCGCCGGGCCATCAACCCCTTCATGCTGCCGGCGGCCGTCGACAAGGATCGCCCCTTCCTCGAGCAGGCAGCCACCTGGTGCCTGGACCAGAGGATCGGGGATGGTCGGATGGACTTGGTGCTCGACTTCACCAACCCGGTGCCCGCGATCTGGACCATGAAACTGATGGGTCTTCCGCCGACCACATGGCACCACTGGGCCGAGTACTTCCACGCGGCGACCGCCTACGGCCAGCAGATGCCCGAGTACCAGACCGCCATCGCTCGCACGCCGGAGATGGTCGCCGAAGTCAAGGAGGTCCTGGCGGAACGCCGCCGCCATCCCGGCGGCGACGTCGTCTCGCGCCTCGTGAACATGGAGATCGAAGGCCGCCAGATGACCGATGACGAGCTCGTCGCAGTGATCTGGAACCTGCTCGGCGGTGGCGTGGACACGACCACGTCACTCACCTCGCTCGCGCTGGTGCACCTGTCCGAGCAGCCGCGGCTGCGCCGCCGCCTCGCAGAGAATCCCGATCTCCTGGTGGCGGCGTGCGAGGAGTTCCTGCGCTGGACCTCGGTCAACGAGACACTCACCCGCACCTGCACCCGCGACACGGTGCTCGGTGGCCAGTCGATCCAGCGGGGCGACTTCGTGATGATGAGCTGGCTCGGCGCGGATTTTGACCCGTCTGTCTTCCCTGACCCGGGTGCGGTGGACGTCGACCGCACGCCCAACCCGCATCTCGCCTTCGGCGTGGGCTCCCACCGATGCATCGGGCTCCACGTGGCTCGCGTCATGTTCGAGGTGATGATGCGCGAGGTGCTCACGCGCCTGCCCGACTACGTCGTCGACTACGACAACACGCAGTACTACCAGGGAAACCCCAAGCTCTTCGGGGTGGTCACGATGCCGGTGACGTTCACGCCCGGCAAAGCACTCGGCGTCGAACGCCCCTTCTGAAGCCTTGCCCCGGAGGCAGCCTCAGGATCGGGGCCGGGCTAAAAGCTGACTTTCCTCATCAGAAATCTTGACAAAGGGCAGGCGGGCGGTAGGATGTCGGCGCGGTCAAGGTTTCACCGTCCTCGGAGCGATCGCCGGCGGCCGCCACCTACCCCCACCCCCGGGGGTGCCGGCGACTCCGGGGGGCCGCAGGGCCGGACCGGGTCCGTCGGTTCGAGCCGGCTTCGTTCGAGGTCCCTGAGCAGGGCCGTCTCAGCCGATCGCCGACCTGAGGGCATTGAGCTTCGACTGGTTGAACGTCCCCATGCTGGGCGTGTTGGCCAGGCCCGGGAGCGTGTCCGCGCCGTGATACATGCCTGGGATGACGACGAGGTCCACCTCGACACCGGCGGATCGGAGACGTTCGGCGTAGCTGACGTCCTCGGCGTGGAACAGGTCGATGTCTCCGACTCCGATCCACGCTCTCGGCAACCCGGAAAGGTCCTTCCGGCGCGTTGCCGCCGCATAGTCGGGAGCGGGTTCGGGCGAGGGCGGGTGTCCGAGATAGCACATCCATCCGAACCGATTCGATTTGGGATCCCACATGAAGTCTCCCGTGCCTTCGTGGTCGTGGCGCAGCACGCTGCGGTCATCGAGCATCGGGTACACGAGGAGTTGAAGGCAGAGCGGCACCTCTCCCCGGTCGTATGCCAACTGAGCCAGGCAGGCCGCGAGACCCCCGCCCGCGCTGGGGCCGCCGACGGCGATGCGGGCCGTGTCGACGCCCAGCTCTGCCGCGTGGTCGTGCAGCCAGCGAAGACCGGTGTAGGTGTCTTCGAGCGGAAGCGGGAAAGGATGCTCAGGGGCGAGCCGGTAGTCGACCGATGCGACGAGCACACCCAGTTCTGTGGCGACCCCGCCGCAGAACTCGTGGCCAATCTCGGGCGACCCCATGACGAAGCCTCCGCCATGGATCCAGTAGAAGACGCCACTCGGCCGGCTCCGCTTCGGAGGCTCGTAGAGATGGACCGAAACCGGGTTAAGGCCCTCGCTGGCAGCGCTGCGTATCTCGTGACGAACGCCGTCCGGCACTGGGGTCGGCCGGGTCAGCGCGCGCCGGGCGCGGATCATCCACTGGTTGGTGACCGAAGTCGGCGTGAAGAGGAGCGGGGACAGGAGCTCCGGAGCCACGACCTGCTTCGCCCGCCGCCAACGGGCGAGCTGGCGCGAGGCGGTGAGAAAGCCGGCCAGGCCGACGGCGCAGGGAACCAAGCCGACGACCGCTCTTTTCTTCCACTTCCGGTCCATGTTCCTGCCCGTCGATTTCGGAGCAACTGCGGGTCACGCCGTGAGCGCCACCGACAGAACGACCCCGCACGGCCTCATGCTTGGCACAGACGGGCGCCGCCTGCGCCCAGCTGTCCGCGATCTGCCGATGCGATGTCGAACGTTGCGAGCAAGGTACACAAACGAGCCCCGCAAAGGCACGACACGCACAGTCGATCATGTCGAGCGCGCCTGAGGAGCCGGACTCGCCTTTCTGACTTGGGGAACTGTCCAAGGGCGCAGGGCGAGCGCGATCGCCGGGAACAGGAGCACAGAAAGCAGGGATGCGCCGATCAGCGCCGCCGCCGTGGCTTGACTCAGCAGATTGAGAGAGAGACCGATCTCGGCCACAACGACCGGGAAGGTCAGGGTTGCCGACTGCAGGAACCCCACGGCGAGCGCAGGCCGGCTGCCCAAACGTGATCGATACAGCACCGCTGGTGCGCCCCGTACCACAGCGATGGCCACAACCAAGAGTGGGACGAGCTCGAGTGCGGACGTGTGGGTGAACAGGGCGTCCACATTGAACTGGACCCCGGTGACGATGAAGAACACAGGAATCAAGAAGCCAAACCCGATGGCATCCAACTTCGCCTGGAAGAGCTCGACTTGGGGCCGCTCGTCGCGGTCGGCCAGACGCAGCACGACGCCACCCACGAAGGCGCCGAGAAGGGTGGTCACCCCGAATCCATGCGCGAGACCCGCGAAGATCAGCAGGATGACGAACGCGCCGCGCACGCGTAGTTGTGAGGTCGTGTCGTCAAACGTGCGGAGGACCCGGGCCATGCGGTTCGTCCTCCACAACGCGTACAGTCCGAAACCCGCGGCTGCCGCCGCGACGCCCATGATCACCACGTAGAGGATCTGCTCCGGTGTGGATTTCTCGTCGGCGGAGAACAGAATGGTGAGGAGGAGGAGCGATCCGAACTCGCCGACGGTCCCAGCCATCACCGTGAGTTGACCGAAGTCGGTGTTGGTCTCACCTGCGTCCCGCAGGACGGGCACCAAAATCCCGAGCGAGCTCGCTGTGAGCGACAGGGCAATCAGGCGGAGGTCAGCACCGGGCGCAACGGCGATGAGCCCCAGGGCAACGGGAAACGCAAGGGCGAGAGAGACGAGGTAGGCCGTTCCCGTGACGCGCACCGTCGGGTCGCGGAAACGGGAGGGGTCGATGTCCTGTCCCGCGAGAAAGAGTAAGTAGCCAAGGCCCATCAGGTAGAGCACCTCTACCGCACCCTGTGGCTTGACCCAGTCCAGACCCTGCGGTCCGACGGCAAGGCCGAAGAGGACTTCGATCACGACCGCCGGGACCAATCGATGGGGCACGGCACCGGCCACGATCGGCGCGACGAAAGCCACGACCGCGACGACCAGCAAACCAGTGAAGTCGAGCGTCATCTTCACCACCCCCTCGCATCGATCCTCTCACCGTGCGCGGCCGGCTCGGCGGATCCGCTCGTGGCCCGAATCCTCGGCGGGTGCGGGAGTGGGAATCGAGACCGCCTTCGCTCCCCTTTTGTCGAAGCGGGACGTGGCGCGCACGATGAAAACAACGAGGAGAAGCGAGCGATCGAATCACCGGTCTCGGTGGGAGGTCTCCGCATTTTCGATGCTGCCCGGTCCCCGCCCCATAACCTGAGCTGATTCATGGGTAGACGAGAGGCCGGAGCGCCGGGCCGCATTCAATTGGGCACCTGGCCCACACCACTCGAGAGCGCACCTCGATTGGCTGTCCACATCGGCCTGAGCCCCGACGATCTACGGATCAAGCGCGACGATCTCACCGGGCTCGGGTCAGGTGGCAACAAGGTCAGGAAGCTCGAGTACCTGTGTGCGACCGCAATCGAGCGCGGCGCGACGGTGTTGGTCACGAGTGGCGCGGCCCAGAGCAACCACGCGCGGCTCACCGCTGCGGCCGCATGCCGTGTCGGGCTCCGGTGCTGCCTCGTCCTTGCCGGTGAGCCACCGAGCATGTCGCAGGGCAACGTGGCCCTCGACGGGCTCATGGGTGCGGAGATCGTGTGGACGGGGCCGGGCACCGACGTCGAGCTCGTACAGCGCACGCGTGACGTCGTGGACGAGCTCACCGACGCGGGCGAGATCGCCGAGCTGATTCCCTACGGGGGGTCGAGCGTGCGCGGCGCGTACGGGTACGTCGAATGCGGGCGGGAGCTGCTCAGCCAACTGCCCGACCTCAAGCATGTCGTCGTGGCGGTGGGCTCCGGAGGCACCATGGCGGGTCTCGTGGCCGCCCTCGGTGCCGACCGTGTACTCGGAGTGGACGCGGGAGCGGTGGAGGATCCGGCACACCGTGTCGAGGATCTGGTTCACGGGCTTCGAGCCCTCGACGCGGCTTTGACACCCGGACGTGCCGAACCACTCCGTCTGCGGCGTGATCAAGTCGGGCCCGGATACGGGATCCTCACCACGACGGCTCGGGACGCGCTCTTCGCAGCGGCACGCTGCGAGGGAGTGGTCCTCGACCCCGTCTACACCGCCAAGGCACTGGGCGGCCTCGCTGCCGCGGTCGCCGAAGGAGACATCGAGCGGGGTGAGGACGTGGTGTTCGTCCACACCGGAGGGCTACCTGGTTTGTTCGGCCACGACGTCTTGGACGACCTGTACCCGGACCTTCTGCGCTCCGAATCCGGCCGCGATCGTCCATGACAGGTTGCGTCCGTGCCGCCCTAGCCTGACTTTGTGAACCCTGTTCGGATCGTGGTCGCGTCAGACACCCATCTGTCCGCACGGATCCCCGCCACGGAGCACAACTGGTCGGCCGTGATCGAGCACATCGACGCCGCGCAGCCCGACCTCATGCTGCATCTCGGAGACGTGTCGATGGACGGCACCCACGACGATGATGACCTCTCCTTCGCGCGGCGGCAGATGGATCGGGTGCCCGTGCGATGGTGGGCCGTACCCGGAAACCATGATCTGGGAGACACCCCGTCGGCGGCGATCGAGCCGGACGAGGTCGTCACCGCTGACCGGGTGCAGCGTTGGGTCGACAGATTCGGCCCCGATCGGTGGGTAATCGACCTCCTCGCTTGGAAGTTGGTCGGCGTCGACGCGCAGCTATTCGGCTCGGGTCTCGCCTCCGAGAATGACCAGTGGGACTTCATTCACACCGAGCTGCTAGAGGCCGAGCCCGGCCGGAGGCGCATCTTGGTCATCCACAAGCCGCTCACCGCAGCCGCCGAGGAATTGGCGACCGCGCCTTCCTACCGGTTCATCCCGCAGCCGGCCCAGCAGCGCCTCTGGAACCTGGTGCGACAAGCCGGCGTCGAAGCAGTCGTCAGCGGCCACGTCCACCAGTCCCGCTGCCTCGAGGTGGATGGCATGCCGCAGCTCTGGGCGCCCACTACCTGGGCCGTCCTCCCTGACTCCAAGCAGCGGACGCTCGGCGTCAAACGCTGTGGTCTCCTACAACTGGAGCTCCCCGAGGTCGGACCGGTCCGCCACGAGTTCGTCGAACCTCGTCGCATGGTCCAGCTCACCATCCTGGATCAGGGTGGCTACCCACCTGGAACGACGCCCCGCGACCCCTCGTCGTCACCACCTGCGTAAGCCGGAACCTGATCAGAGCCGACCCAGCTCGTCCGCGATCTTGCGCAGTTCCGGCCGGAATTCGGGGTGCGCCACGTCGACCAGTGCATGGCCGCGCTCGCGCACCGTCAGCCCGGAGAGCTCGGCCGCTCCGTACTCGGTGACCACGACGCCGGTGTGGTGACGCGGCGTTGAGACCACGGACCCCTCGGGGAGCAGCCCTGCGACTCGTGAGACGACCTCACCGCCGCGCTCTGCGGTCGAACGCAGGCAGATGAGGGAGTGGGCGTCGAGATGCAGCTCAGCTCCCGCCACGAAGTCCTCGTGGCCGCCGACGCCGGAGATCTGCCGCCCGTCGATGCTGTCCGCCACGACCTGGCCGTAGAGGTCGACGGAGAGGGCCCCGTTGATCGACACCAACTTGGCGTTCTGAGAGATGACCGTGGGGTCGTTGACCGTCTCCACAGGAAGGAAGGCCACCGCATCGTTCCGGTCGAGCCACTCGTAGAGCTCGATGGCCCCGAGGGCGAAGGTCGTGACCGAGACCCCGTCGAACACACCCTTGGCGTCGTTGGTGACCTTGCCGGCCTGGTGCAACCGCATGAGCCCGGTCGTGAACATCTCGGAGTGGACGCCGAACCCGCCCAGCGGACCGCGGGCAAGCTCCGAGACCACGATGTTGGGGATCGACCCGATGCCTGTCTGCAATGTCGAGCCATGCTTCACGAACTGCAGCGCGTTGGCCGCGATCGCCGCATCGACCTCGTCGGTGGGCGGCTCCGGCAAGGCGAACGGCACCGCGTCGGACTCGACGAGTACGTCGACGATGTCGACCGGAATGGTGTTCTCGTACTCAGGCGGCAGACTGCTTGTCCAGGGCAGGTGGGGGTTCACCTCCATCATCAGAAGCCGGTCGGGATCCCGACCGGCCCGGGTGAGCTCGGGCCGCGTCGCGCCGTAGTGCAAGGAGAGGTTCATCAGCCCGGACGCGTCCGGTGGTGTGCCCTGCGCGACCATGACGCGGGGTGAGAAGCGAGCCAAGATCGGTGCAAACTGACGAAAGCCCCCCGGAACCAGTTCCACCCGGTGACCCATGGAGTGGAGCATGCGCTCGGCCGGCCCGAAGAAGCCACACCGGTAGGTCACACCCGGCTTGGTGAACACGTCGTACAAATTCAAGCAGAGCGCGCCGCCCAGCTGTAGGTCCTGCCAATCGTCCCTCGAACCCAGTGCAGTGAGGATTGCATCAGGGTTGGCGGGGCCCAGCCCGAACCCGATCGTGTCGACCGGCCGTACGAGGGCAACGGCCTCCTCAGGCGTGCATTCGATCGGCATGGCCCTACTTTCGCATCGAAGCGCCCCCGTCGACGGCGAATTTCGGCCGGGCGTCGGGAGCGACCCTTCCAGAAGAACGATGCGCCCGCGGCATCAAACTGACGGGCGGGCCGCAGCGGTGGTCAACTGACCCCTGTACTGTCGCAATCGAGGCGTACCCGTGACCAACCGATCCTTCGAAGGCCTCGACATGACGCTGGGCGGACTGCACTTGAGTCCGCCCACCATGGTGTCCGAGGCGGACAGTCTGACGACGGTCGCGTCGGCACTGATCGACGGTGGTGCCTCCTGCGCGCTCCTGCACGAGCCGCCGCTGCGCGTGGTCACCGAGTCCGGCCTGGTCCGAGCGTTGGCTCGGGGCCTCCACCCCGAAGACGGGGTCGCTGCGATCGCGTCCGAGAACCCGAGCTGGGCCCCTCCTTCGGCGAGCGTGGCGGAGGCAGCGGCGCTCATGGCCAGCCTGGGAATTCGGCATCTCGTGGTGCTCGACATGTCGGACCGACCACGGGGACTGGTATCCATAGAGGAACTCTTCGACGTGCTGGTGCGGTCCCAGGATCCGATGGCGCACTACGCCCGCTTCGCCGACATCATGCTGCACAGGACGGAGAAGCCCACTGGGCACGAGGCCTCAGGGCGTGCACCGAAGCGGAAGTGAGCCGGGTCACAGTCGTGCCCAAAGGGGGACTTCCCTTCTCCCGCCCTCGACCAGCGGTCTTCGAGGCGAGAACCTCAAGGAGACCGAGCCCTCGTCAGCCGGTGCCCCAAGCGGCCTATTGTCGTAGATCGCGGCCTCCGACCGCATCGCGATCATTGAGCGTGAAGGGAGGCGCCATGGACGCACACGTGGGAGATCGAATCCACGTTCAAGGCCATCACACCGGCGACCCGATCCGTGACTGCCAAGTTGTCGAGGTACGGGGTGCCGAGGGTGGTCCCCCGTACGTCGTTCGGTGGGAGCAGAGCGGAAACGAGACGCTCTTCTTCCCCGGCAGCGATGCAATCGTGGAGCACATCGGCCAAGCGAGGAACTGACAGCGAAGAACTGAAATCCGCTCAGAACCTGCGAGCGGACAAGGGTCGCTCAAACGGGACCGTTCCCACGAAGGCCGACGACGGCCCGAAGCCAGACAACAGAAGCCAGACGACGAGACACCGCGCACCGAAGACCTCGACCCCAAGAGACTTCGCACCCGAGAGAGAGCACACGCGATGACACCGGACCAGGCGACGCGCGGGAGGATCGTGGTCGGGATCGACGGTTCGCCGCCGTCGCTCCAGGCGCTGGACTGGGCCGCGACACAGGCCCACCTGACCGGGAGCAGCCTCGAGGCCGTGATGACGTGGCAGTGGCCGACCAGCGCCGGCTGGGGCGTGCCGGTGCCAAACGACTTCGATCCGGAAGCGGACGTGCGCAAGACCCTGAACTCCGCCCTGAAGAGCGTCCAGGCGCGGTTCCCCGACCTCCAGATCGACCCTCGAGTCGTGAGTGGGCACCCCGCGCCGATCCTGGTCGAGGCGTCCAAAGGCGCGGACCTGCTCGTCGTCGGGAGCCGGGGGCACGGCGAGTTCGTCGGGATGCTGCTCGGCTCGGTCAGCGAGTACTGCACCTCGAACGCGCACTGCCCGGTTCTGGTCCACCGGGCGATGTCCTGAGTGGCCGACCCGGCCGGGCCTTCGGGCGAGCTGGGAGTCGCCCCTCCTGAGGTCCGCATCCTGGTCGGGGTCGACGGGTCACCTGCGGGCCTGCGTGCCCTCGACTGGGCGACCGGCGAGGCGCAGCGCGGAGCCCGGGCGCTCCGCCTTCTCACGGCCTGGCTCTTCCCGATGGCCCTCGGCTACGCGTGGAGCACGTCAGTGGAAGTGGTGCGCCAGGCCGCGCTCGACGTCCTCGAGGAAGCCGTGGCCCACGTGGCCGATGTCGCCCCCGACGTCGCCGTCTCGAGCGAGGCCGTGGAGCAAGCGCCGGGGCCGGCCCTGGTGGCGGCCGCACGGGACGCCGACCTGCTGGTGGTCGGCTCCAGGGGGCGAGGTGGGTTCGAAGGGCTGCTCATCGGCTCGGTCAGCCTGTACTGCGTCCGCCGCGCCCCCTGCTCCGTGGTGGTCGTGCACTGGCCGCTGGGGTAATCCGAGCGGCAGCGGTCACTCGGCGCGGTACGTCGCCGGCACGATGGTGACCGGGACGCGGGCGTGCTCCGCCAGCTCCAGGCTGGTGCTGCCCAGAAGCGTGCCCGCGTGCTCGCCCGCTCCGCGCGATCCAACGACGAGAAGAGCGGCTTCTTGCGGAGGCTCGGCCGCCCGGAGGAGCACCGAGCAGGGATCGCCGTCGAGGACGCACCACTCCACGTCGTCCGGGTCCAGGCCGACCTCGCGGGCGATCGCCAGGGCCACGTCGCGATGGCCGTCGGCGGCACCGCGCAGCCCCGCGTGTTCCAGCAGCCCGACCGCGTGCACCACCCGCAGCCGGACCCCGCGGGTGCGGGCTTCCTTCGCCGCCCACGCCACGGCCGCTTGGGCATCGGCCGAACCGTCGAAGCCGACCACGACTGGGCGCGGCGACGTCACGGAGGTGCGTGTTCCGTGGTGATGCGGTCGAGCGCGCGGAGGCGCTCGGTGCGCGCGTCGCGCAGCTGCGCCCTTCCGGGGCCGCCGTTGGTCGGCGCCGGGGCGTCGGTGCGCAGCCCGACCAGCGGCGCCAGCGTCGCCTGCACCGACGACTCGAGCGCGGCCGCGTCGTAACCGCCCTCCAGGAACAGCGCCAGCCTGCCCGGTCCCGGCGCGAACTCGCTGACAACGCGGGCCAGCTCGGCGAAGTCGCCGCCGGACAGCTCGAGCTCGCCCAGCGGGTCCGCTCGGTGCGCGTCGAACCCGCACGACACCAACACCCAATCCGGGGCGAACTCCTCAATCACCGGCCGGGCCTCCTCGTCAATGGCCGCCCGCACGACGTCGCCGGTCGCACCAGGCGGCAGTGGAAGATTGACGGTCAGCCCCGCCGCGTCTGCCCCGCCGACCTCTCCGGGCCGGCCGGTGCCCGGGAAGAGCGGATGCTGATGCGTCGAGACGTAGAGCACGTCGGCGTCCTCCCAGAAGACCGCTTGCGTGCCGTTCCCGTGATGCACGTCCCAGTCGACGATCAGCACGCGCTCGCCTCGGGCCGTGCGCGACGCCGCCGCGACGGCCACGTTGTTCACGAGGCAGAAGCCCATCGCCCGATCCCGGTACGCGTGATGGCCGGGCGGCCGTGCCGCCACGAACCCGACGCCCTCGCCGCGCCGTTCGAGCTCGGCCAGGGCGGCCAGTCCCGAGCCCGCCGCCCGTCTCGCGGCGCGCCACGAGTCCGCGCGCGCGTACGTGTCGGGGTCGATGTCACCACCCCCGCGTGCGCAGAACGCCTCGAGCTCGGCCAGGTAGGCCGCCGAGTGGACACGCTCGAGATCCTCCATGGAGGCCTCGGAGTAGGCGGGGTACACCACTTCGTCGCCCAGCCCCAGCGCGCGCACCCCGTCCATGACCGCGAAGAGACGAGACTGCTGTTCGGGGTGGTAAGGGCCACCGTCGTGCTCGGACACTCCGCTCGGGCCCGCCACGACGAGAGTGGTCACGTCGGTCCCTCCGTTGCCGGCAGCCGCTGCGCCTCACGGTCGGCGAGCGCCGCGAGGTAGGCGTCCGTGGCGGCGACCGGGAACCGCAGGGTCACGGTCCCGTACTCCACGCTGGAGGTCACCGGAAACCCCGCGTGGCGGAACACGTCGAGCATGGTCTGGTTCTCTCCCAGCGTCTCCGCCCGGAACGTGCGCACGTCGCGCTGACGCGCCGCGCGAGCCAGCTCGTCGAGCAGGAGCGTCCCGATTCCGTGCTGCTGGTACTCGTCGGCGACGACGAAGGCCACCTCTGCTTCGTCCGACCCGTCGTCGCGGTCGAAGCGGCCCACGGCGATCAACCGGTCATCGAGCTCTGCCACGAGTGCCAGGCGATCGACGTAGTCCACGGTCGTGAACCGCTCGACCTCGGCTTGGGACAAGGTGGGGTGGAAGGAGAAGAAGCGTAAGTACACGGAGTGGGGGGACAGATGCTCGTGAAAGGCGACGAGCCGCGCCCCGTCGTCGCGCCGGATGGGCCGGACGTGGTAACGCAGACCGTCCTCGCAGGCGACGTCACGTTCGAGATCGTGAGGGTAGCCGTCCGGCCTCACGTCCATGCCTCCTTCCGCTTCTCGTGCCCCGTCCAGGCTACGACGCAAGCACGGTGGCCCGGAGGGCCGAGGACTTGTGACGGCTCCCGCGGGGACGCGCCGCGCCCCGCCGTACGCTGGCCGCGATGCGGGACACCATGAAGGCGTGGGTCGTCGAGCGCCCCGGCCCGATCGACGGCGGCCCCTTGGCTCGGATCGACAAGGCCGTCCCCGAGCCGGGTCCGGGCCAGGTGCGCCTCCGGGTGCTCACCTGCGGCGTCTGCCGTACCGACCTCCACCTGGCCGAGGGCGACCTCGCACCACGCCGGCCGCGCGTGACCCCCGGCCACGAGGTGGTTGGAGTCGTGGACGCGCTCGGCCCCGGCTGCAGGCGCGTGTCTGAGGGTGATCGGCTCGGCGTCCCGTGGCTCGCCCATACCGACGGGACGTGCCGGTTCTGCGTCACCGGACGGGAGAATCTGTGCGTCGACCCGCGCTTCACCGGGTGGGACCTCGACGGCGGTTACGCGGAGTTCGTGCTCGTCGACGAGGAATACGCCTACGCGCTCCCAGAAGCATTCGACGATGTGCATCTCGCGCCGCTGCTCTGTGCGGGGATCATCGGGTATCGAGCCTTGCTGCGCGCCGACCTTCCTCATGCTGGCCGTCTCGGGATCTACGGCTTCGGCGGCTCCGCCCACATCACGGCGCAGGTGGCATTGGCCCGGGGTGCTCGCGTCCACGTGATGACGCGTGCGCCCGAGGCGCGTGAGCTCGCGCTGTCCCTCGGCGCGGCCAGCGCGGGTGACGCGGACGAACCCCCACCCGAGAAGCTCGATTCCGCGATCCTCTTCGCACCGGTCGGCACGCTGGTGCCTCCGGCTCTGGCCGCCCTGGACCGCGGCGGTACCCTCTCCATCGCCGGCATCCATCTGACGGATGTGCCCCCGCTCGTCTACGAGGATCATCTCTTCGAGGAGCGCACGTTGCAGAGCGTGACGGCCAACACGCGCGACGACGGCCGTGCGTTTCTCGCCGAAGCGGCCCGCATCGGCTTGCACGTGTCTGCGACGCCCTATCCCATGGACCGCGCGGATGTCGCGCTGCGTGACCTGGCTCACGATCGTGTCAACGGCGCGGCCGTCCTCGTCGTCTGACTGC
>JBPYFR010000150.1:0-2357 GCA_051985685.1 Acidimicrobiales bacterium | reverse complement strand
CGGCCGGCTCTCCTCCTCCGCTGAACACGATGACCTCCACATCCGGCGGCAGCGCGGCCAGTTCGCGCACGAAGCGGGCGTGGACGGCGACGAAGAAGGCGGTGAGCGCAGCTTCGGCCGGGCGTTTCGGCGGAGGCGGTTGGTAGTGCAGCGGGCCGCACAGCAACACGTAGATACGATCGCACCCCGCAGAGAGAGCACGGCTGATGGGCACGTTGTTGACCACACCACCGTCGACGAGCACGTCGCCGTCGATGGTGACCGGCGGGAAGATCGAGGGAATCGCCGAGGAGGCGAGGATCGCCTCGACCGCAGGGCCGCGGGTGAGCCACCGCTCGCGCCCGTCGGTGAGAGAGGTCGTGACCACCTCGATCGGGATGGTCGCCTCTTCGAGGTATTCGTAGTCGAGCCCCGACTCGATGATGCCGCGCAACCCCGTGTTGGCGTGCACCGCGGCACGCTTCTGCAGGAAGGCCCAAGGCCCGTCGAACGTCCCCCGGGGGAAGATGTCGGTTCCCTTCACGTCGCGCCACACGGCCTTCATGCGCTCGACACCCTCGAGCGTCGGGTTCCCCGCGTAGGCCCCTCCGTTGATGGCCCCCACCGACGCCCCGAAGACGCGGTCGGCGCGTATGCCGCGCCGGATCAGCTCATCGAGCATGCCGACCTGCACGGCGCCCCGGCTGCCGCCGCCGGCGAGCACGAACGCCGTGCGCCTCGGCGCGGGTCGCTGGTGGTCGTCGCCGCGGGAGCGGAGCCGTTCCCAACGCGCCCGCAGTCGCCGGGTCCAGCGGGGGTGTGCGCCGTCGGCCTTGTCGGTGGCCCCGTCGGCGCTCATGGCCTCGGCCGTGGGGGTGGAGTCCGAGGGGCCTGGGCCGCTTCTTGGCGCTGTCGCCACGCCCGCCGCCCAGCCACGTCGTGGCGGACCGCCCAGACGATGATGACGACGATGAGAACGAGCATGGCCGCCACGAAGATCCCGAAGATCGTGAAGAACGCGGCGTTCGAAGCCTGCGCCAAGGCGATGGGGGCGACCGACATCCTCTTTTCAGGGTAGATGAGGTGTCACAGCGCGTGGGCACACTGCGGCCATGGTCCTGGTGGCACCCGATCCGGTCGGCCTCGAGCGACGGGGCGCCGCGCCCGGGCGGCCGCGGAACGGCGAGTTGCTCGCCCTGTTGCGCCGACGCCCCCAGGCGACGCGGTTCGATCCTTGTCTGGCCGGCGGCTTGCGGGCCTGGCTGGAAGACGCCGCGTTCGGCCTCGAGGTCGGACGCGGGGAGGACGCGTCTCCCCTTTTCGTCGGCCCGCGCCGCGTGCTGGGATCGCCCGAGGGTGCGCCCTCTGAGGCATTGTCGACCGAGCGCGTCCTCTCGCGCCTCGTGCGCGCCTTGTTCCGTCAGCTCGTGACGGTCGGCACCGTGGGCGACGCGCTGGTGGATGCGTTGGACGCCCTCCGGGCAGACGGAGGAGCGGATGGCGTCGTGGGTCATGTCGAGTCGCTGGCGCCCGCGCCGCGCGCGGTACTCGCCGACGCCGTGGGCGCGCACGTCGCCCACCTGCGCGACATCGTTCCCCGCTTCGCGCCCGGTTGGATGCCGAGAACCGACGACCGACTCGCTATCCCCCTGGCGGGTGGCCGGGTCGTCCTGGGTGGTGTGATCGAGCTGCTGGTCGGCACCGGCCGGCGCCACGATGCACCGCTGTGCGCGATCGGGCTCGCAACCGACAGGCCCTGGGAAGCAGAGCGGAGGACGCTGCACTACCTCGCCCTGCTCGAGACGCTCCGCAGCGGCGCGCCCCCGTCGCGGGTGGCGGTGCTGGAATCGACGAGCGGGCGCTACGGCGTGGAGGACGTCTGCGAAGAGCACGTGCGGGCGGTCGCCGCGCACGTCGCGGCCTGGCTGAGCGAGGTGGCGGCGGGGCATGGCTGATTCGATCACGGGCTCCCTGGTGAAGGCGGTCCCGGAGCAGGCGGCGGAGCCGTGGCGCGCCGCGCTCGAGAACGCGAGACGCGCGCTCGCCGTCCTGGCGGCCCGTCGTCGCGCCGGCGGGCCCTGCCGCATCACCGACCACGAAGTGCGCGTCGCGCTGAGCGGGGCACCGCCGAGACCCTCCGGCGGGACGCCGTTCGCATGGTCCGCCCGCACCGCACGGCGGACGCTGGGGTTGTCGGCCGTCCGCGCGCTTGCGTCCGGCGATGCCAGCACCCCCGTCGAGGCGGTGCGGGCCAGGGTCGCCGAGGCCTCGAGGCTTGTGCGCGAGGGCACCGTCCGGGCCTCCTCACTGGACGGCTGGCTGGCGGGACTGTCGCCAGCGGGCCGGGCCGCCGCAGGGGCGGAGGCGGTGACCTGGGC
>JBPYFR010000149.1:0-2294 GCA_051985685.1 Acidimicrobiales bacterium | reverse complement strand
CCGGCGGCTTCGGCGGGGAGCGGAAGAACAGGGCCTGAAGCGTTCACGGACGAACGACCGTTTGGACGATCATCCACTACTGCGCCGACGTTCAACCTATGGTCGGTCCATCGCGGAAGGAGGGTATCGATGCGCATCTCAATCGACCGTCACCACCTTCGCCAGCTCCTCGACAGCGGAGCACAGCTCGTAGAGGTCCTCCCGGCCGACGAGTACGCGGAGGAGCATCTTCCCGGAGCGCTGAACATCCCCCTCAAACAGTTGGACGCCAACACCGCCCGACAACTCGACATCTCCAGACCTGTTGCCGTCTACTGCTGGGACGCCCTCTGAGACATGAGCCCCCGAGCCGCGTGGCGGCTTCTTCAACTCGGTTTCGAGCAGGTCTATGACTACACCGCGGGCAAGATCGATTGGATCGCGGCCGGATGGCCAACTGAGGGTCCCGGCCCGGGCGAGGCTCGGGTCCTCACCGCCACCGACCCGAACGTTCCAACCTGCGGTCTCGAAGAGGTGGTCGGCGCAGTCCGCAGACGACTCGACCCGGAACCAACGAGCTGTGTCGTGATCAACGATCACCGAATCGTGGCCGGCCGATTCGATCACCTCGACAGCATCGACCCCGAAGACCCTCGTCTGGTCAGCCAGGTAATGCGGCCGGGACCAACGACCATCCGACCCAGCGACAACCTGGACGAAGTCCGAGAGCGGATGCGCGCCCGGCACGTCCGACAACTTCTGGTCACCACACCCGACGGGGAACTACTCGGCCAACTCCACCTCGAGTAGCGACGCCGACAGCGCCGCCCGGATCCGGCTCAGGCGTCAGCTTCGACCGAGAACAACCGCAAAATACCTGGCACGCCCTTCAGCTCGTAGTCGCCTCGGTCATTCAAGTTGATGCCCGCGCCCAGCATGTTGATCCGCACCGTTTCGCTCACCAGCACCTCGCCTGCCCCTGCCAGGTCGCACACCCGCTTGGCGATTGTTACTGCCAGACCGGCGATGTCGTCGCCCCGCACCTCGACCTCACCCGTGTGAACACCGGCCCGCACCTCCAGCCCGATGTCCTTGGCACCGGCCAGGATGTCGCCGGCGCAGCGCAAGGCCCTTCCGGTGCCGTCGAAGGTGGCCAGAAAACCGTCTCCGGTTGTCTTCACCTCATGGCCCCGGTGGCGGGCGAGTGCCGCACGCACCATCGCGTCGTGGTGATCGGTCAGCCGGGACCACTCCCGTGGGCCGACCCTGGCCTGGTGCTCGGTCGAGGCCACGATGTCGGTGAACAGCACAGCGCCCAGCACTACATCGCCCTCCGCTCCGCTGCGGACGCCGGTCAAGAACTCCTCGATCTCGTCGACCAAAGCGTCGCTGTCGCCCACGAAGAACAGGTGGTCGTCGCCGGGGAGGACCACGAGCTTGGCATTGGGGATGTGCTCGGCCAGATACCGGCCAGCGCCGAGATGGATGTAACGGTTTCCCTGCCGATGCAACACGAGGGTGGGAACCGAGATCGAAGGGAGAAGTGCACGCACATCGTCTTCGAAGCTGGCCCGGACGATGTCGGCCGTCAGATCGGGGCCTCCACTGAATCGTGACGAGCGGGCATACCAGGCTCGGAAGCGATCGTCGGCCATCCGGCTGGGGGCGACGAACTCCACCGCCGCGGCGGTGCCCCACGTTTCTTTGAAGAGGGCCATGAACCGATCGAGGCGCTCGGGAGGAACGCCGCCGAGGTAGTCCTCCTCTCGTACGTAGTGTGCGTAGCTGTTGAGAAGGACAAGGGCGCTGACCCGCTCGGGGTGGGTGACCGAGAAGTGGATCGCCGGGCCGCCAGTCGCGTCCCCGGCGACCAACGCCGGTCGCTCGAAGCCGACGGCGTCGAGCACGGCTGTGAGGTCAGCGTCGGAGATCTCTCTTGGGTGGGAGTTCCGGGCGTCACCCTCCGATGCGCCGAACCCTCTGCCGTCGAACCACGCGGTGCGGCTGAAGGTGCCCACGCGGTTGCGGACCCGAACGAACCCGGGGTCCTCCGACAAGGCATCGATCGGCACGCCGCCGCTATGCAGGAAGACCAGGTCGAGCGGTCCGTCGCCGCTCACCTGGTAAGCAAGGTTGGTCCCGTCGGCTGAACGGATGTAGTGGGTCTCGGGGCCGTCGGTCATGGCATTGCCCGATAGAGCCGCCAGGTACCCGGCACCCCCTTGAGTTGGTGCTCGCCGCGGTCCACGAGCTTGATCCCTGATCCGACGACCAGGTCGGCGACGGTACGCGATACGAGGACCTCGCTCGGTCCC
>JBPYFR010000148.1:0-11581 GCA_051985685.1 Acidimicrobiales bacterium | reverse complement strand
CCGTGCGGCGTGAGCACGAGACCGATCACTGGCTCGAGGCCGACCGACGCCAGGGCAGTGGCCGTCTCCTCAATGGAGGGATCGGTGTGCTTGGCCCCGAACTCGACGACGTAGCGCCCGGGCCGGCGCACCTCGAGGACGGCGCGCAACGCGCGAACCTGGGCCCTCGTCCTCCGGGCGAGGGGAGAGACGCCGCCGATGGCCCGATAGCGACGCTCGAGCTCTGCCAATTGCGCCGGCTCGGGCGGCCGGCCGCGACGGATCCGGGTGTAGAAGGGCCCGATCTCCTCGGCACGCGCGGGCGTGCCGTGCGCCATCACGAGGACCCCCGCTCTCGGTGTCACGCCGTCTTTTCGTGCACGAGGTCGCACACTGCGCCCAGGATTCCAGGGTCGGTCTCGGGCAGGACGCCGTGGCCGAGGTTGAACACATGACCGGTACCCGTGCCGTTCACGGCGCGGGTCAGCACGTCGGTGGCCGAGTCCTCCACGACCGACCAGGGTGCGAGGCACAGCGCCGGGTCGAGGTTGCCCTGGACCGCGAGTTCCGGTCCCACGCGACGGCGCGCCTGGTCGAGAGGGACGCGCCAGTCGACGCCGACGACGTCGGCACCGGAAGTGGCCATGAGCGCGAGCAGCTCTCCGGTGCCCACCCCGAAGAGGATCGTTGGTGTGCCAAGATCGGCCACGCCTTCGATCACGGTGCGCACGGCAGGCAGCGCGAAGCGTGCGTACTCGTCGGGCGACAGCGACCCAGCCCAGCTGTCGAACAGCTGCACGGCGTGTGCGCCCGCACTGATCTGCGCCCGCAACGATGCGACGGCCATCGCGCTCAGACGATCGGTCAGCCGTTCCCACAGCCCGGGATCGCCGTGCATCAGCGCCTTGACCTTCGCGAACGTGCGGGAAGGCCCGCCCTCGATCATGTAGCTCGCCACCGTGAAGGGAGCTCCGGCGAAGCCGATGACAGCCACGCCACTCCCCGACAGCTCGCGGGAGACCAGCTCCACCGCTTCTGTCACGTAGGGTGCGTCCTCGTCGGGGCGGAACGGGCGCAGTCGAGCGAGGTCCGCCTCACCGCGGAACGGCTCGGCCACCACGGGACCCCGCCCCTGCTCCACCTCCACGCCGAAGCCGATCGCGTGCAGCGGCACGACGATGTCGGAGAAGAGGATGGCGGCGTCCACGCCGTAGCGGCGGACGGGTTGTAGGGAAAGCTCGGCCGCCAAGGGCGCGTCGGCGATCGCCGAGAGGATGGAGCCTTCTCCCCGTGCCGCCCGGTACTCGGGCAGCGACCGCCCGGCCTGCCGCATGAACCACACCGGCGTCCGGCGGACAGGCTCCCTCGTGCAGGCGCGGACGAGGTCCATGGGTGCGCCCGCCGGGGAGCTCACCCGAGAGGCTCAATGACGACGGCGGTTCCGTAGGCGCAGATCTCGGTCCAGTTCCCGCCCATCTCGGAGGTGTCGAACCGCATTGCGAGCACTGCGTTCCCGCCCTTCGCCTCGGCCTCGGCGACCATCCGGCTCACGACGTCCTCGCGGCTCAGCTGGAGGTTCTTGGTCATGCCCTTCAGTTCGCCGCCCCCCAGCGACTTCAACGCGGACCCGAGCTGCGAACCGACGTTGCGCGACCGCACCGTCAGCCCGAACACCTCGCCGAGCACCGATGTCACCTTGTAGCCGGGCACGTCGTTCATGGTCGAAACGAGCACGGGAGTCCTTTCGGTCGGGCTCATCGTAGGCGTCGCCGACCCGCCGCCCCGGGCGCCGCGAGGCGTCTAAACTGCACAGTTTCCCCCTGGCGAGGGGCGGAAGGGGAGAGGTGCCGGAACATCCCGATCTGGAGGCTGAGCAGGACTACCTGAACCGTGCCTACGACGGGTTGGAGTTCATGCGGGGCGAGGCCCGCCAGATGCTCCAAGGGGTCCTCGATCTAGGCCGGGGCGGCACGTTCCAGTCCCGCACCGAGCGCGACATCGTCGTGCGGACCAGCCTGGCCCGCCTGGAACAACTCGACGTCGGCGATCAGGCCTTGTACTTCGGCCGGATCGATCGCCTCCCCGAGGACGGGCGCCGGCAGGTACTGGGTGAGTCCTTCCACATCGGGCGCGTCGCCGTGTCGGGCCCCGACCACGAACCGCTGGTCGTGGACTGGCGCGCGCCGGTGGCCGAGCCTTTCTACCGGGCCACCGGGCTCGATCCCCAGGGACTGGCGAGGCGGCGCCACCTGGCGATACGGGGGCGCACCGTGCTCGGGCTGGAAGACGAGTACTTCGTGGACCCCGCGGGCGGTCCCGGTGTCGTTCCCGCGGCCGGCGGAGCCGCCGGGCAGAGCGGCGGTGACGAGTCAGGGAACGGATCCGGGGAACGGCTCTTGTCCGACGGGTTGGTCCTCGGCGGGCCCGGCGCTCTCCTCTCGGCCCTCGGCCAGGCTCGCACCGGCTTCATGGGCGACATCGTCGCGACCATCCAGAGGGAGCAGGACGAGATCATCCGCTCGCCGTTGCCGGGAGTGCTCGTGGTGCAAGGTGGTCCTGGGACGGGCAAGACCGCGGTCGGGCTCCACCGCGCCGCCTACCTCCTCTACACCCATCGCTTCCCCCTCGAACGCCAGGGTGTGCTCGTGGTCGGGCCCAACCCGCTCTTCCTGCGCTACATCGAGCAAGTGTTGCCGTCGCTTGGCGAGACCGGGGTGAGCCTTTCCACCGTGGCGGGTCTCGTGCCCGAGGTGCGCGTGCGCGGCGTCGACAATCCGATCGTGGCGAAGCTCAAAGGCGACGTGCGCATGGTGCGCCTGATCGCGCGCGCGGTGCGCACACGCCAGCGTCCGCTGCGGGACGACACGGAGATTCCCTTCGGCGCCGGGGTGTTGCGGCTTCGGGCCCAAGCAACCGAAGAGATTGTCGCCACCGCGCGGCGCAGGCCCGGGCCCCACAACACCCGTCGCCGCTTCGTCGAAGCCCAAGTTCTGCGCGCGCTTGCGGACGAGTACCGCGCCCGGTTGAGCCGTAGCGGGATGCTGTCGGGCGACGAGGACGAGAGCCAGCAGGAACAAGAGGACCTCGTGCAACGGTTGCGCCGCGTCCCGGAGGTCCTGGAAGCGCTGGACCGCATGTGGCCCCGTCTGTCGCCCCACGAATTCCTGCACGATCTCTTCGGAGCCCGTCCCCTCCTCGCCGCGGCTGGGAAGGGAGTGCTGCGTGAGGACGAGGTGCAGCTCCTGTACCGGCCGCGCAGCGCATCGCTCGATGCGGTGCCGTGGACCGTGGGTGACACCGCCCTGATCGACGAGGCGCGGACCGTCCTCGGGCCCAGACGAGGGAGGCCCGCCCGGGCCCGCGCGGCGCGCGCAGACGAGACGACGGGGCACGAGGGAGCGTTCTGGCCCCAGGGTCTCGCCGCGTCTCCCGCGCCGGCACCGGGACCCGCCGGGGTGCCCGAGGACGAGATCAGGTCCTTCGGCCACATCGTCGTCGACGAGGTACAGGACCTCTCGCCAATGCAGTTGCGCATGCTGGCCCGTCGTTCCTTGTCGGGCTCCATGACGGTGGTGGGTGACATCGCACAGGCCACCGGGCCATGGGCCCCGACCGAATGGGACGAGATCACGCGCCACCTCAGCCCACAGCGCGCGCCCCGTCTGGTGGAACTCACCGTCAGCTACCGCACGCCGTCGGAGGTGGTCGCGCTGGCCAAGCGGGTGCTCGCCGTGGCGGCGCCGGGCATCGCCCCGCCCCGCCCGGTGCGCCAATCGGGCCACCCGCCGCGCGTCGTGCACACGACCCGGGCCGAGCTGGTGGGAAGGATCGCCGAGGTGACCCACGACGAGGTCGCCGCCGTCGCGCCGGGACGGGTGGCCGTCCTCGGTCCGGCGGTCATCCTCCCGGAGCTGTTCCGCGCCCTGGACGACGCCGGTTTGGACCCGGTCGACCCGAGGGATCCCGATGGCGAGGGCCTCGCTGCCGGCCTCGTCGTCCTGCCCGCGGACGAGGCCAACGGGCTGGAGTTCGACGCGGTGGTGGTGGTGGAGCCCTCCCTGGTGGCTTCGGTGACGGAGGAGCCGTCGGGCGAAGGCCCACCGGTCGCCACGACACGGGGATTGCGCACCCTCTACGTCGCGCTGACCAGACCCACGAGGCGTCTGGCCGTCGTCCACGCCGAGCCGCTTCCCGTCGACCTAGCCTGACCTGGGCGTCCGCCGCGGACGGGTGCGTGACGTTCCAAGCTGCTAGTTGGCATTTTCGACGCCAGCGCGACTAGTAATTGCCCTGTGACCCAGGCAGTTTCGGCGGATCTCCCCGCGCCGCAGCCACAGGGAAAGATCATCCACGATCGCCCCCCCATGCTGGCCGTGGGGGTCATGATCTGGCTGGGCTCGGAGCTGATGTTCTTCAGCGGCCTCTTCGCCGCGTTCTTCACCATCAGGGCGAATACCGTCGGGCCCTGGCCCCCGGCCGGGACCGAGCTCGACGTCCTCCGAGCGGGCATCTTCACCCTGGTGCTCGTCTCGTCGAGCTTCACCATGCAGTACGCGGTCTTCCAAACCGAATGGCGGCGGCGGCGGTCGGCCCAGATCTGGATCGTCGCGACGATCATCCTGGGGACGGCGTTCCTCGCCAACCAGTTGTTCGAGTGGCTCTACAGCCCAACCCGTTGGTACACGAACGCGTACGGGTCGCTCTTCTACATAATGTCGGGCCTGCACGGCCTGCACGTCTTCATCGGGCTGGTCGCCATGACGTTCCTGCTGGGCCGCATGCACGGCGGCATCGGCGGCGACCCCGGGGAACTTTCAGCGGTGCAAGGCGTCTCGTACTACTGGCACTTCGTCGACATCGTCTGGATCGGGCTCTACAGTTGCCTGTTCCTGCTCAAGTAGGCATGCGAGACGTGCGCGCGGACAGGCGAGGAGACAGACGTGCGGTCCTTCGCACCAAATTCCTTCTGCCGGCCGGGCTGCTCGGGGCTGGCGCCCTGGCCTCGCTGGCGCTCTTCTTCCCCGCCGCCACCGCGGGCGCGAGCGGCAGCGCGAGCCGCAAGACCGACGGGTCGCAGGTGTCGTCGACGCATGTCTCGACGAAGGCGTGCGGCACGGTCAACACCAAGGGAGTCAGCCCGCTCCCGAACACGGGCAACCCGTTCACGAGCAGCAATCTCAACTGCTCCGGCGGGAAGGTGCTCTCCTACGGCAACAGCGCCATCACCTACACCAACCCTCCGCAGTCCTTCGTCCAGGCGGGCCGGCTTCTGTTCGCCCAATACTGCTCCAGCTGTCATGGCAACCAGGCCAACGGCGTGGGTCCCGAGGGCCATGCCACCATCGGCCCCAACCTCCAGGGCGTCGGTGCGGCGACGGTCGACTTCTGGGTGAGCTCGGGCCGCATGCCGGCCGCCGACGTGAAGGCGGTTGAGGCGGAGCGTCGTCAGACCCGGCTCACGCCGCTGCAGGCCCTGGAGCTGGCCGCGTTCGTGAACGCGCTGGACCCTGCGGTGCCCGCCGTCCCGACCCCGCACCTCCAAGGGGCGAACCAATCCGTCGGCAACGACCTCTTCTCCCTCAACTGCGCCGCCTGTCACACGATCGAGGGTGCCGGTGACGCGCTCGCCTACGGCACCAATGCGCCTTCGATCGTGAACAAGAACGTGACCCCACGCCAGATCGCCGAGGCGATCCGGACCGGCCCGGCGAACATGCCCCGCTTCAGCGGGAACCTGACCGACGCCCAGGTGCGCGACATCGTCTCCTATGTCTCTGGGCGCATCCAGCACCCGACCAACCCCGGCGGCTTCTCGCTCGGTGGCGTCGGACCGGTGGCCGAGGGCTTCGTCGCGTTGCTGCTCGGCGTCGGCGGCCTCGCCCTGGTCTGCTTCTGGATCGGAGAGCGCAATTGAGCGAGTCTGAGCGCCAACCGTCCCGCACCAGGGTGCCCATGCCGATGGCGGCGCTCAGCGACCCGCACATGAGCGACGCCGCGCGGCACCCCCAGCGCGTCGAGAAGGTCATCGCGCTCGTGTTCCTCGTGGCCGCGGTCCTCTTGGGGATCGCCGGCGCCGCCTACGTGCAGAACTGGAGCCCCTGGACGTTCGGCGGCTCGTTGGGAGCGGGACTCTTCCTGCTCGGCTTCGGGCTCACCGCTTGGGGCAAGTACCTCATGCCGCAGGGGCCGTTCGTCGAGGAACGGCACCGGCTCGCCTCCAACCAGGAAGAGCGCGATTCGCTGTCCGCCGCGCTGACTGAGCGTACGGCCGTCGTGGTGAAACGACGCAAGATGCTGGGCGGGCTCTTCGCCCTCGGCGCCGGCATCTTCGGCATCGTCGCCGCCTTCCCGCTCCTGCGCTCTCTCGGCCCGTTGCCCGGTACCTCCTACGACGTGACCGACTGGGTGCACGGGGCGGTCCTCGTCGACTCCGACGGCCGCCCCGTCCGCAAGGACACCTTGGTGCCCGGCGGCATCATGACGGTGTTCCCGCGCAACCAGATGCGGACCGACCAGAACGGGCAGGTGTACTTCACCGACAGCGGGCTCGCCACGGACCAGACGGTCCTCATCAAGCTCCCCGGCGGGCCGTTCACCACCAAACCCGGCCGGGAGGACTGGACCCCCGACGGCTACGTCGCCTACTCCAAGGTGTGCACCCATCTCGGCTGCCCGGTGGGCCTCTACGAGACGGAGCTCGAACTGCTCGTCTGCCCGTGCCACCAGTCGATGTTCAACGTGCGCGACGGCGCCGTGCCGCAATTCGGCCCCGCCCCGCGTCCGCTGCCCCAGATGCACCTCGGCTACAACGACCAGGGCTACCTCATCGCCGTGGCGCCGTATGATCAACCTGTCGGCCCTGGATTCTTCGAGCGGACCACATGAGCGACATCGCCACCACCAAGCGCAGTGCCCGGGCAGCGAGGGGGCCGTTCGGCTACGTCGGCCAGGCCGTCGACGACCTCGACGACCGTCTTGGCATCGCCAGGGTCGGGCGGGTCGCTCTCGACAAGATCTTCCCGGATCACTGGTCCTTCATGCTGGGCGAGATCGCGCTGTACTCGTTCGTCGTCCTCATCGCGACCGGCATCTTCCTCGCGCTGTACTTCGTGCCGTCGACCAACACGATCATCTACCACGGCTCCTACGCGCCCCTCCGCGGCCAGCGGGTCTCTGCGGCCTACGGGTCGACGGTGGATATCTCCTTCGGGGTGCGCGGCGGTCTGCTGATCCGCCAGATGCACCACTGGGCGGCTGACATCTTCACCGGGGCGATCGTCGTCCACATGGCCCGCATCTTCTTCACCGGTGCCTTCCGAAAGCCGCGCGAGCTCAACTGGACCATCGGCATCCTGATGTTGATCCTGGCCATCTTCGAGGGCTTCATCGGATACTCGCTGCCCGACGACCTGATCTCGGGCACCGGGCTGCGCATCGGCTACTCCATCGCCCTTTCGATCCCGTTCGTGGGCAGCTACCTGACCTCGTTCCTCTGGGGCGGGACCTTCCCGGGCAACATCATCATCCCGCGCTTCTACATCATCCACGTCCTCCTCATTCCGCTCGCCCTGCTCGCGTTGATCACGGTGCACCTGATCCTGCTCGTGCACCAGAAGCACACCCAGTTCGCCGGGGAAGGCCGCACCGAGGACAACGTGGTCGGCTCGCCGCTCTTCCCGACCTTCACGGCCAAGACGACGGGCTTCCTCTTCATGGTGGCGGCGGCCACCGCGCTGTTGGGTGCCTTCGCCCAGATCAACCCGATCTGGCAATTCGGCTCCTATGACCCCTCGAAGATCTCCTACGCCGTCCAGCCCGACTGGTACATGGGCTGGCTCGACGGTGCGCTCCGCATCATGCCGTCCTGGGAGTTCGGAGGCGTGGGGCACACCGTGCCCTTGGAGGTCTTCCTGCCTGCCGTTGTCTTCCCGGGCATCATCTTCACGATCTGCTTCATCTGGCCTGCGCTTGAAAGCCGGGTGACGAAGGACCACGAGTTGCACAACCTCTTGGACCGGCCGCGAGATAGACCCAAGCGCACCGCGGCCGGAGTGGCCATGCTCGCGCTCCTCTTTACGCTGTTCGCGGCCAGCTCGACGGACGTCTTGGCCAACTTCTTCCACATCTCGCTCAACGCGGTCTTGTGGTTCTTCCGGATCGCGGTCTTCGTGGTTCCCATCGTCGCCGGGTTGGTCGCGTACCAGCTCTGCATCGAGATGCAGGGTGTCCGCGGCATCGGCAAGCGTAAGCGGGCGGTCATCGTGCACCGGTCCGCGGATGGTGCCTACACGACCATCCCGGCGGAGCCCCGGCTCGACGACGAGCGGGTCGAGCTGCACCCCGAGCCCGTGCCGGACCGCATCGACGTCGGGCCGCTCGGCGGCGACGGCCGCGCCCGCGAACCCGAGAGTTCGCCGACGGGCGTGCGCCAGGTCACGCGCTGAACGCACGACCGGGCCGGGTCAGCGCCCGCGACCTCTGGGTCGCCACAGAGTCTCTCCACGCCGTCACCTACTTCGCCCCGGTCTGTCGTGCCGCGCTACGCGACGCCGGCTTGAGAGGATTCTGGTCGGGCTACTTCGCGTCGCGGGCCGCACCGCTGGGACGGGTGGGCGCCGGCCCCGTGACGGCCGTGTTCTACAACTTCGCCCCCCACATGGTGGCGCGGGCGGTGCCGGGCTGCTGGGACGTCGTCGCGCCCGAGACGTTGTGCCGTGTGCGCGCCATCGCAGCCGCCGATGCACTCGCCGAGCTGTGCAGTGCCCGCTCGCGCTCGGAGCTCCTGGCTGCACTGCCGCTGTTGCGCCGTGCGGTCGAGGGCTGCGACGGAGCAGGCCGGCCCCTGGCGGGAGCCAATCGGATGCTTTGGCCGCGCATCGCCACCGCCCTCGGCACCGGTGGGCTCGGCGAGGCCTGGCAGGCCAGCGCCACGCTGCGGGAGCACCGGGGGGACGGGCACACCGCCGCGCTTCTCTCCTACGGCGTGCGCGGACTCGAGGCTCATCTCCTCGCCGCCGGCACCAAGGCGGTGCCCCCCGAGGTCCTGCGGGACAACCGCGGCTGGAGCGAAGAGGAGTGGGGCGCGGGCACAGCCGCGCTCGTCGCCAGCGGCCTGCTGCACGACGACGGGCGTGTCACCGACGCGGGGCGCACCTTGCACGGCGCAGTGGAGGAGCTGACGGACCGCCTCGCCGAGCCTGCGTACGCCTCGCTCAGTGACGGGGCGCTCCAGGACCTCTACGGTGTGCTCCGCGCCTGCGCCGGCGAGATCCAGGCGGCCGGTGTCTACCCGTTTCCCAACCCCGTGGGCCTGCCCCGGCTCTGAGCGGTCAGGGCCGAGGCGGCTGGGCCGGCTTGGGCGGCGGCCAACCCGGGACGAGGCCGAGCTCGCGGCACACCGAGCGCGACGACACCATCTGCCCGGCGTAGCGGCCGGCGTCGGAATCGGCGCTCAACCAGGCGGCCACTTCGCCGGCCACCTCCGGCGGCGCCGGCACGTGCCCCGCGTCCGTGAGCACTTGGTCCATGCCCGAGGCCCGCATCGACTCGGTGAGGGTGAGCCCGGGTGCCACGGAGAAGGCCCAGATGCCCGATGAGAAGAACTCCACGTGGCACATGTCCGTCACGCGGTGAAACGCGGCCTTGGCGGCCGCGTAGGCCACGCCCCATCCGCCCGCTCCGGCCGGAGCCGGAGGCGTGGTGAAGGCTGCCTCCGAGAGCATGTTGACCAGACGGCCCTCCCCGCGCTCGAGCATCTGGGGTAGGAGCAGCTGAGTCAGGAGGAGCGGATGCAGGTAGTCGCCGACAAGGCAACGCTCGGCCAGCTCGAGGGGCAGGTCGAGGAGGCGGTCCATCGTGCCCGGCCCCTGGTAGATGGCGTTGTTGACCAACACGTCCACCCGTCCGAAGGCGGACAGCGCACGCGCCGCCGCATGCTGCACCGACGCGCGCTCCATAAGGTCCATGGGCACGGCCAGACACGTGGTGCCGAGCCGTTCGATCTCCGCGGCCGTGGACTCGAGGCTGCCGGCAATGGGCAGCGGATCGTCCCGTGCCAGCACGCTCGACGGGTGTGAGCGGCCTTCGCCCTCGTGGACCGTGCGCGCGGTGATGACGACGTCGAACCCGCGGCGGGCCAAAGCGACCGCGGCGCAGCGACCGATGCCGCGGCTGGCGCCGGTCACGAGCGCGACGCGCCGTACGTCCGGCACCTACATCAACCCCACGAAACGGTTTGTCCGATACAAGGCCGTGGTGTCACTGTTTTTCGTTCTACCGCGCTCCAACGGTGAATTGCAGGTCAGACGCGTTCATGGAGATGCACGTTCGCCGGTTCTAGTCCTGGGGTAAGTCCAAGAGGTCGGTTCCACGATGTTTCACCATCTTGGTGCGCACCACAACATCGCACCCGACCTCGAAGACGAATGCGCGCCTTCGGCGACACCACGTCGGAGCGGGGCACGAAGTAAGCGGGCCGCCATTGCACGACGACCTGGTCATGGCCGCCGCACTCGCCGTCTACGCCACCCAAGCGACAACGGCGACGCTGAGTGAATTCGCTGGCTGCACGCACACACGTAATTCTCGGTCCCTGAGCCACTTCCCGACGACGGGAAGTTTCCGATGGTTATCCCTGGTCGTCATTTGTTCTCGTTCTACGTCGCTCCAACGGTGAATCGCAGGTCAGAGGAAAACGCCGCTAACCGCTGCTGTCGGGCACGCGGAACGACGGCACCTCGGCCACCAGCGCGGCGATGTCGGGGTGCGCCTCCATGTGTCGGACTTGCAACCGGGCGATCTTGTCGCCGATCTCGGGGTCGTCCGAGTCCGTGATATCGACGACTTCGAACCGCTCGATGAGCTCCATGCCAGTCAGCTCCTCGCGGACATGCGCCGGATGTTCGAGGTACTGCCAGTAGCCGTCGAGGTCCTCGACCACGTACACCGCGCCGTACTCGAACTCCCCGCCGAACTCGGAGCCCACAACGTACGACTTCACCACTGGGTTGGCAGCCCCGGATTGGCGAAGCATCTCGATGCCCCCCCGGCGCTGCTCCTCGCTGAGATCGGCCTTGTAAGTTGCCCGGTTGATGTGGAAGATCACTGACTTCTCCTCTTCTATCTCGCTTCGAAACCGAAAGGTTCCGTCTGACAGGCCGGTCAGCTGGGCCGCCTTGGATGGCGTCGAGGTCCACTCAAAGCCAACGGCGATCCGGTCGGCACCTCGTTCATCGAGCGGCCCTATCAGTTCGGCATCCCCGAACCGGCGGTCTTGGATGGTTTCAGCCGCCCGATAACGGCACTATTCGAGGGCCAGCCCAGCAGTGTTTAGACGGGCCCGATGACGTGCGTATCGCGGACCACCAGGACGTGGCCGTCCGGATCAGTCACCTCGAACTTGCGATGAGGCGCCTCCTGCTCCTTCACGACATCGGTTACTGGCAGTCCTTCCGCATGCCACTCGTCGTGGGTGGTGTCGATGTCCTCCACCATGAGGTCCCATGGCACGATGCCGGGAGCCACATGGTCAGGATCGTGGCGGATGGTCAGGTGAGTCCCACCCCGCATCTCAAATGCCGCGAAATGCTCCGTCACGCTCACG
>JBPYFR010000147.1:0-2777 GCA_051985685.1 Acidimicrobiales bacterium | reverse complement strand
AGCACGTACTTCTCGGGCACGACGCCGGTGCGCTCCTCGATGCCGGCCTCGTCGTAGAGCGTGTACTCGCTGACGCCCCGCTTGTTGTAGAGGACCTTGATGAAGGGGTCGCGCACGAGCTGGAAGCTGTCGCGGTCGCCCGTCACGATGACGACCAAGCTGTCACGCGCCGCCGCCTCGGTCGCCAGAGTGGCGATCACGTCGTCGGCCTCGAAACCAGGGGTCTCGACGACGGGGATGGCGAGCGAACCCAAGACCTCGCGGATCATGTCGAATTGCGGCGGCAGCAGGTCCGGGGTCTCGACGCGCCCCGCTTTGTAGTCAGCCACGAGTTCGTCGCGGAAGGTCGCGCCGGGGTGGTCGAAGGCGACGGCCAGCGCGGCGGGACGATGCTCACGGATGAGGTACACGAGCATGGAAGCGAAGCCGTGCACCGCGTTGGTGACCGTGCCGTTGGAGGTGGCGAGCGAGTCCGGGAGGGCGTAGTAGGCGCGGTAGGCGAGCGACATCCCATCGAGGAGCAGCAGCGGCCCCGATCGCTCCCGGGTCGTCGGCATTACGCCGACATTAGGGGGTCAGTGTGCCGTCGACGACCCTCTGGGCCACGTCTCGCATCTTGGCCCGCGTCTGCATGGCGGTGCGCTGGATGAACGTGAACGCCTCGTTCTCCGGCAGGTCGTCGCGATCCATCAGGATCGCCTTGGCCTCGTCGACCACACGCCTGGTGGCGATCTTGTCCTCGGCCCCGTCGTTCGAGTGCTCCGCCTCTATGGCCCACTCCTGGCGCGCCTTGGCCAGGACGTTCTCAATGGCCGGCAGCAGCTCCTGCGACCGGAAGGGCTTGATGAGGTAGGCGGAGACGCCCGAATCGCGGGCCTCCTCAATCAGGTCCCGCTGGCTGAAGGCGGTGAGCAGCAGCACCGCCACCTGGTGCCGCGACGTGATCTCGCGGGCGGCCCGCAGGCCGTCCATGCCCGGCATCTTGATGTCGAGCACGGCCAGGTCGGGCCGGTGCTCCTCGACCAGGTTCACCGCTTCGTCGCCGCGGCCGGTCTCGCCGACGACGTCGTAGCCCGCCGACTCCAGGACCTCCTTGAGGTCCAGCCGCACGATGGCCTCGTCCTCGGCAATGACGACACGGGCCAAGGGTGCCGCGCCGGTCCCGTCGGTCACGGCTTGCCGGTGCTCACGTGGGCCAGCAGCTCGTCCTGACGGCGCTCGAGGTCGACAACGGTCTTGTGCAGCGCCTCGTGGGCCCTCACCATGGCGTCAGCGTGCCGCGCCGCCTCGTCGTGCTCACGTGTGGCCAGCGGCGTCTCGGAGACCAGCGCGCGCACGCGGGCCTCGTCCGCAGACTCCAGGACCACGGCCAACTGCTCGTCGAGCACGGCCAGCTCCTCCCGCGCCCGCACGAGGCGCGCGTGGACGTCCCTGATCCGCCGTTCCAGCAGGGCTCGGTGCATGGAGCGTCAAGTGTAGGTGGCGGAGAACCAGCGACGCCGCCCTTCGAGACGGGCCAGCGCGTCCTCGCCGGGCGCCCGTCCCACGCCGGGAAGGTCGGGCACTCCGACCCACCCGTCCACCACATCGGGGTAGCCGCAGGGATCGAGCCAGAGGTAGTCGGCTGGGCTCACCAGGTCGCTCACCAGCCCCGTTGCCTCCTGGCACAAGCGTGCAGCGAGCGCGAGGTTCGAGGCGCGCCCCAGTCCCGCTTCGAAGAAGCCGCCCACGAAGGCCGGCACCCCGGCGGCCGCGCACACGGCATGCGCGGCCCGGGTGGCCCGCACGCCACCGAGGCGTCCCGGCTTGAGGCAGGCCATGGCACACGAGCCGTTACGTATGGCGTCGCGGACGCGGCTCAGGGACGAGAGCGACTCGTCGAGGCAGACCGGCACCGGGAGCGCCGCAGCCAGGTGGGCCAGCGCGACCAGGTCGGCCGGCGGCAGCGGCTGCTCGACGCACAGCACGGCGAAGTCCGCCAGGGCGCTCAGCGCGGCGACGTCCTCGGGACCGGCATTGAAGGAGCCGTTCGCGTCGACCTGCAGCACGAGATCGGGATGGTCCCGCCGGACGGCTTTGACGGGCTCTGTCTCCCATCCGGGCTCTACTTTCATCCGGACCCGAGCCGCGCCGGACAGCACCGCGTGGTCGACCTCGGCGCACAACGTGCTCAGCGAGCGGTCGGCGGGGATGCCCACGACCGCACCGACGGGCATCGTCGCGAAGCTGGGAGTGGTGCCGAGGGCGCGGGCCAGGGACCGCCCCTCGGCGCGCAGCTCGGCGTCGGCGACCGCCATCTCGAAGGCGGCGGCGACCTGGCGGTCGACGGGCGAAGTGCCGAACAGCTGCGGGACCTGCGCGGCGGGCGGTATCCACCCGCCCCTCGACGCGCTGGCGTCGCGGAGACGGGCGACGCCCCGCGTGGCGACGGCCTGCTCGACGTCGTCCAAGGCTGGGTCCACGGACGTCCCGCCGGCCAGGGCGGCGCACTCCCCCCACCCCTCGCCCTCCGCCGCGACGACGCGCACGAAGAGGAGGGGGCGGATGCGGTGGACGCCGGCCGCGGTGCCGATGCCGGTTCGGAACGGGATGTCGACACGGACCAGCTCCACTCCCTCGAGCTTCATGGAGCCCACGACCGTCACGACCGTCACGTTAGGGCCCAGCTTGTACGCTCGGACGTTCCCGCCCGGATGGCGGAATCGGCAGACGCGGCGGCCTCAAAAGCCGTTGTCCGCAAGGACGTGCGGGTTCAAATCCCGCTCCGGGCACCGACC
>JBPYFR010000146.1:0-3280 GCA_051985685.1 Acidimicrobiales bacterium | reverse complement strand
CTGGCCTCCCTCGGCAGCCTTCCGCTCATCGGCATGGCCGACCGCCTCGGTCGCCGGCGAGTCCTCTTGGCGGTGACCATCGGCGGGCTGGGAATGACGGCCGTCGCTGCCGGGAGCCCCGGTTACTGGTGGTTCGTGGTGATCTTCGCGCTGGGGCGCCCGCTCCTCAGTGCGACCAATGCGCTGGCGGAACTGATGGGGGGTGAGGAGACGGCGTCGCACGACCGGGCGAAAGCGATTGCGTTGGTTGCCGCCGGCTACGCCGTCGGCGCGGGGCTGTCGGCCATCGTGCACAGTCTGGCCTCGGGGTCGCTCGGGTTCCGCGGCATCTGCGCCTTGGCGATCGTTCCGCTCGTCGTCGTGTACGCGCTGCGTGGATGGATCGAGGAGCCGAGCCGGTTCATGGTCGCGGAGACGGCGGCCGACCACCCGACGCCCGTGCTCGGTGCGGTTGGGCCGCGCTTCCGGAAAAGAGTGCTCTGTCTCTCCCTGATCGCGTTCGCGCTCTCCATCATCACCGGACCCGCCAACAGCTTCGTGTTCTTGTACGCGCAGGACGTCGTGCACCAGGCGGGGTACTGGACCGCCCTCATGGTCGTGATGGCAGGGGCGGCGGGCCTCGTCGGCCTCATTGCGGGGCGTTCCCTGGCCGACCGCGTCGGGCGCCGCCCCACCTGCATGCTCGCCATGGTCGGTGCCGCCCTCAGCGCGACGCTGGCCTACACCGGCTCGCGCCCGGCGCTCCTCGTCGGCTACGTCTGTGGGGTGCTGAGCGGGGCGGTGCTCGCTCCTGCAGTGGGTTCCCTGCTCACGGAGCTGTTCCCCACCTCGGTCCGGGCGTCCGTCACGGGTTGGTGGGTGACCGCGGGTGTCCTCGGCGCGGTGGTGGGTCTCGTCGAGTTCGGCGCCGTGGCCGACGTGGGCAATCGCTTCGCCGAAGCGGCGGCGATCACCTTCCTCCCGATGGCCCTGGCGGCCGGGCTGTTCTTGCTCGTGCCCGAGACCCGGGGCAAGGAGCCGGAGATGTTGTGGCCCGACCCGTCACCGAAGTCGGGCGCGTCGGATCTTCCGCCGATCTCCTCGTAGGGAGTCAGCCGAAGGTGAAGGTCACGGTGTTGGAGACGCCCTCCGCGGTCGTGATCGTCACGGGCACCGTTCCGGCCGGGATGCCGGTCGGAACGGTCACGGTGCAGGTCGATTGCGTCGGGCAGTCCGTCGACGCCGCCGTTCCCGCGAAGCTGGCCACGATCTGCCCGTTGGCGCTCTCGAAGTTGCCGCCCGAGATCTGAAGGGTCTGCCCGATGTTCCCCGTCGACGGGTTGAGCGAAGTGATCACCGGCGCCGTGCCCGTGATGACGACTGGCGCCATGGTGGTGGTCGTGGTGGTGGTACTGCGCTGAGAAGTCGCCGGCCCAGTCGCGTGCGCTTTCGCGTGGGCGGGTCTGCTGGCGTGGAGGTTGGCGGGCGTGCGGTTGGGCGGTGCCGCGACCTGGCCGGGGCCCGATCCCTGGGCCAGCGCGACGGCCAACCCTCCGGCGCCTCCGATGACAAGCATCGCCGCCACGGCGACCGCCGCGAAGAGCCAGCGGTCAACCGGGATCCTTCTGGTCGGGCGGCGTTTTGGTCCGCCTTCAGGACGGAGGGTGTCGTGGAGCGCAGTCGCTTCGTCCACCCCGTGGGGTGGCGTCGACCCGTATGGAGCGCCGGTGGCCTCGCGCGCTCGCCGGGCCGCATGCTCCATCGCATCCAGCGCCCGCGGTCCTGGTGACCTCGGAAGCGGGTCGGTGGTTCCGTCCTCCCTGGTTGACGGGCTCATTTGTCACTCCTCCTGGTTCTTGATCCTCTCTCCTGTCCCTCCTCCCGGTGTTCTGTTCCCTCGGCACGGCGCACCGAATGCACTCGCCGCCAAGGCGGGCACGGTCGTGCCGCTCCGTGGCAACCGTGTGATTTTCGCGCGACCCTGACCGGGTGAAAACACCTGCCCAGATCGTTCTCTGCCAAGGTGACGAGACGGGACAGGAGCTCCTGGAGCAAGCAACACGGGTGCTGGACCCCGGCGTGCTAGGCACGGATCTCGAACTCATCCGCTTCGACTTATCGCTCGAGAACCGGCGTAGGACCGGCAACGCCGTCGTCTACGAGGCGGCCGGGGCGATGTGCGAGACGGGCCTGGGCCTGAAGGCTGCCACCATCACTCCGGAGACGACCGGAGACGTCGGAAGTCCCAACCGCATCCTGCGCGAGGGCGTCGGCGGCTCGGTCATCGTGCGCACCGGCCGCCGGATCCCGGGCGTCACGCCCGTGGCGCCGGTCGTCTACCCGATCGTCGTCGTCCGGATGGCGGTCGGGGACGCCTACGGAGCTGAAGAGGGGCGCAGCGGAGAGAAAGGATCGGCGGGTGAACAGGCGTGGCGAACCGAGCGCATTCAGCGTTCCGTGTGCCGTTCCGTCGCTCAGTACGCGTTCCGCTCTGCGCTCGACGCCGGAGCGACCGTCTACGGCGGTCCGAAGTGGACCGTGTCGACCGTGTACGAGGGGATGTTGAAAGAGGAGATGGACGCCGCTGCGGAGGACCACCCCGCCGTGCCCTACCGTCCCACCTTGATCGACGCCGCCTACGCTGGCCTCGTGACCGAGGCCGGCCAGCACGCCCTCGTCATCCCGTCGCTGAACCGGGACGGCGATTGCCTGTCCGATCTGGTCCTGGCGCTGTTCGGCTCGATCGCCGGCGCCGAGTCCGTCTTGCTGGCCTTGAACGACGACCTCAGTGCTGCGGTGGCCATGGCAGAGGCTCCGCACGGGACGGCACCGTCGCTCGCCGGCAAGAACGTCGCCAACCCGATGGCGATGCTTCTCGCGTGTGCGGCGGTGCTCGGTCAAGCCTCCGAGAAGGACGCGGCACTCGCCGACGTCGCACGCGTGATCCGGCAGACGACTCTGCGTGTTGCTGCGGACGGCCTGCGCACGTTCGACCTCGGCGGGGACGCGTCGACATCGGAGGTCGTGGACGAGGTCGTCCGGAGGGTGACGGCCGAGCTCGGCCGGTGAGCCGGCGGTCAGTCCGTCGCCGCGCCGAGCCCGGCGAAGAGATCGCCCTCCCTTGCGACCCGGGCGAGCACGGCGTCGGTGTCGAACCGCAACAGCCCGGGCGCACCCTGGTGTGCACACCGTCTGACCTCGGACAACGCGACCGGCGTGGACACGGTCGGCGTGGGGGCCGCCCGCACCGAGTACACGGCGATGGTGGTCTTCGCGGGGTGGTTCTGGCTCCAGTCGATGA
>JBPYFR010000145.1:0-8554 GCA_051985685.1 Acidimicrobiales bacterium | reverse complement strand
GTCCTGCTGAGCGACATGAACATGCTGGTGTTCACCGGCGGCAAGGAACGAACGAACGCCGAGTACGGCAAGCTCCTGACCGAGGCGGGCCTCAACCTCGGCCGGGTGCTGCCGTTCGCACCGCCCTATGGAGTAATTGAGGGGCTCGCCGATCACGCCCCATGAGTTCTGCCGTGACGGCTGTCGGCCGTTCTCGCGCGGCCGAAGTCCCCGACTCGTGTCCTGGATTTGCCACCCCTGCCCAAGGGCTTCGTCTACTCCCGAAGGTGCCGTTACACGGGTGACGCCCCGAACGCGCGCAGAACACAGGCTGTTAGCTCCGGATGGCGTGCCGGATCGACGGTGATGCGCTCGTCGAGAAGACGCGGGCCCGCTCTGGGAGTGTCCCTTATTGTCCGCCTAGAACGTTCGCGACAACCCATCCCCCCAATGCCGGCGGTGCGACACCAATCATGGTTTGTCCAGAACCAAGGGAAGAGGCCACGGTCATCGGCAATGACCGGGTGCCAGCACGAGGGCTATGCCAAACTTTGCCGGAAATGACATGCGTGACCATCGAGCCGACACGAGACGCACGCCTCCTGGCCGAAATCCACGCCGAGACAGTGGGTTTTGCTTACACGGGATTCTTTGCTGCCGACTTGGAGCCACCCTGTGCAGATGACTTGACCAGGCTATGGGCTGAGCGCCTTGCAGACCCCACGGCCGGAGCGCTCGTCGCCTCCGACGGGAAGCGGCCTGTAGGCTCGGTCCTGACACGACTGGACCCGGACTTTGCCGGTGAGGGCCAACTCGTCGGTCTGCACGTCCTTCCCGCCGAGTGGGGTGTCGGCGTAGGCAGCGCCCTCCACAACGCCGCGCTTATTGCGCTGGCTCACGACGGATATCAGATCGCCGGCCTCTGGGTCATCGCCGCGAACGAGAGGGCGCGCCGAATGTACGAGACACGTGGCTGGCGGCTCGTTCCCAGGGTCAACCTGGAATACCTCGGTGTCAGCGAAGTCCGCTATCGCCGCGAACTGGAGTAGGACGACCAGGGTCGAGAGATCCTTTTCCGGATCCGCTATGCGTGTCGTCGATCACACGGGACTGCCCAAAAAGCGCGTCTCGATCTGTCCCCGAAGAACGCCGCCGGTCCGACACTGATTTCCGGGTCATGGACGCCGGTTGGACTCCGGACGTGCGAAAGCCGCTCAAGGAGTCGTCCGCAGCTTCACCGCAGAACTCGGCCATGAGTTTCGGGTCGCCCGGCATCTACCAAACATGAGAGTAAGGAACCTGGAAGACCAAGACGAAGCACCCGTCCAGGACTGGTCGTCGACCACGGAAATCCTCGCTGGCGGATTCACCCAGGCTTCGGATACCGGCAGAGCGAACCGTTTCAGGACCTGGCTCACGACGCTCAACGCTGACGGGTCGCCGCGCGTGATCCGCGGTGCAGCCTGGGTGTCTCGGCCCACGAATTCGACCTGTGATCGAACGCACGGCCCAAAAGATCACCGATACGGACACGATCGTCCGCGTCCCGGCTGTGTGGGCACCCGACCGGTACCGCACAAGGTTCCGCGCTGCCGTGGGCACCATCCTCGCCTGATCTCCCGTCCAGGGCAACAACGCCTCCTTGAGCGCGCTCCCATAAGTCTCGTCGGGCTCCATGAGTCCCGTGCTTCGGGCGGAACGCGGTGCCGCTCTCATCTTCGCGGGCGAGTCGCACCGGTGACGAACGCCTCGAGCATGTCGTTGAACGCGCCGCCCGTATGCGGGGTGGTGTGACGGCCGCCGGCAACGTGCGCTCGTTCCGCATGGAGTCTGGCCGCGAGCCGATCACACAGGCCCTCAAAGACTGGGCTGTGGTCGCCCGAGATCACCAGCTTTGGGAAGGCCGCTCCCGCGGGTTCCTCGAGAGGCAGCTCGCCTTCCCACGGGCGGCGACGGAGGGCCCGAACGGCCTTGACGCCGGCCGCCCGAGCGGGGGGCAGTTGGTCGGGGACCGCCGCGTTACTCCCAATGATCCGGCCAAAGCCTTGCAGCCATCGGGCGTCATCGTCGCTCGCGCCTAGGTGAGCGTCCAGGTCGCCCGCGATGCGCTGCGCTCCAGCCGAATCGGGCGGCAGCTGAAGAGCGGGCGGCTCGGACAGCGCGAGCGACAGGACCGCCTCTGACCGTTGCGCCGCGGCGAGCATCACTGCCACCGCCCCCGACGACCACCACCACCCAAGACCGGCCACACCGAGCAGACGGGCGGCGATCACCGGCGTGCGGTCACGGGATTTCACCTCGTCCAGCACAGTCGTGGCTCCCTCAACCCCGATCGGGTCGCCTGCTGGTTCGCCACCGATCGTAGGCGAACGGCGAGCCTGTGGTACTCCGATCTGGCCAGACCGGGTCGCAACAGCTCCCCCTCGGAAGGCCCCGGCCCCGTCCGCGTCCGGCAGGCTCAGAACAGAACACGCACGCCGAAGATCGACGTCCACCACACTTCGGGCACGTGATCAGACGGTTACCGAACGACATGCATCGGCTCGACGTCGCCCCTAACACGCGAGCCGAACGCTGGGCCTGCGTACTGACGCGGCCGGTTGGCTCTGGGTCGCGTATCACACTTGGAACCGGCCGCCCGCAACGGCCGTTACTTCTGCTGTCGTTCCGTGTATCTGGCCCGGCAGTACGCGACTTGAGTCGTTGGTGCGGCCGCGGGCTCAGTCAGAGCTGTTATTGCAGAATCTTGTACTGGCCCGATTCGATCACCGCCCGGACGGCCTCGTTCACCGCTTGCGGCGCCGTGTAGTCGGGGTGGTTGCGCATCAGAGACGCGAGGTCGTGCAGCTTTTCCATTTCGCCAACCGCACCTCCTGGATCAATATCGCGGACGAAGTGGAGGTGGTCGGGCTCGACTCGCCCGTTGCGTATCGCCACAGTCACGCGCCGGTCACACCGACACGCAGCGGATTTGTTCACCAGTCCGCAGTGCACGCCCACGAATTCTCGCAGCTGGGCTCGAGCCCGGCTGGCCCGCTTGCGGAACGCCGCCGGGGTGACGCCGCATATGAACGCGGCCTCGGCGCCGGGGATGTCGAACACGTCGCTGAGCACATAGGCCAGCCGGTGGTCTCGGTCGAGACACAACAGCATCCCCAGCGTGCAGCCCAGCTTGACCTCCTCGGCGAGCAGGTTCGCGTCGGGCCTGGTCGCGTCGGGGTCGGTGAGGCCCTCGCGCAGCTCTTCGCCGTATTGGCGGAAGTTCAGGTTCTCTCGTTCGACCCGGCTTTGGCGCCAGTTCAAGATGTGGTTGGCCGCAACCCGGTAGGCCCATGTCCGAAAGGCCGCCTCACCACGATAGGAGCCGATCCGGGTCATGACTCGGATCAACGCCTCCTGGGTGGCGTCCTCGGCGTCGCCGGGATGCCACAACATGCGCAGCGCCAAGCGGTACACGTCGTCGCGCACACTGGAGATGACCCGCTCCAGGGCGGCCGAGTCGCCCTCGCCGGCCGCGAAGGCGAGCCGGCGCAAATCGGCGTCATCTACAGGGGGCATGCCACCTCAAGCAGGGCCTTGAGGGCAGCCAGCTCATGGCTGACCGCCGCGACTAGCTGATCGAACACCTCGTCGGGCACACCAGGCTGCTGCATCTGGGTGAAAATGAACTCGCACCCCTCCCCATTGGCGACGACCCTGGCATACGCGGTGGCCTCGCTTCCCGGGGCTGACTGCATGTGAAAGTCGAGCGTGCCTGACTCCTCATGCACCACGATCGAAGTCGGGATCTCGCCCTGTGCGCTCACGACCATCCAACCAGACTCGCACCGGCGCACCGACTTGGCGAACCCGATCGCCCAGCGGGGCAGGTTCTCACCGTCACCAACAAAGGCCAACACGTCCTCCGGCCGGGCCACGATCGTGACACTCTGCGTGTCGCTACGCATCTCTGCTTCCTCCTCCGGCGGGACCATCCCACCACCAGATTTGACAGGTCGCCGCAACCGGTTGTGACCGACACGCGGGGCAGATGCACGAAGATGCCCCACACAAGTCCGGCGATCTCGTTCCCTGTCATCGATGCTCGAAACCGTCGCCAAGGCAAGGGCCAGAGCATCTGAATTCATGCCCTAGCCATGCGGGCGGGAATATTCTTGAACGATCGCTCGTTTAAGCTTGCTGGTATGGCCCGACCCCGTCAGTTCGAGCGCGACGAAGTGCTGGACCGCTCTATGCGTCAGTTTTGGGCGCACGGGTACCGGGAGACCTCTGTCGATGACCTGGTTGAGGCGACGGGGGTGCGCCCGGGCAGCCTCTACAACGTCTTCCATGGGGGGAAACGGGAATTGTTCCTTGGCTCGCTCCAGCGGTACTCCAAGCTGGTGGTGCCCGAGAAGCTGGGCGCCTTGGAGCGCCCCGGGGCGTCGGTCGGCGAGGTCCGCGCCTATTTCGACGGGCTGGTCACGGACCTGCTGAGCCCGGAGGGCCGGATCGGCTGCCTGATGGTCAACACGACCATGGAGCTGGCGGCTGAAGACTCCGAGATAGCCAAAGTGGTGCGCGGCCACATGGACCGCCTGGAGCACCACGCCGCAAGGGCCTTGCGCAACGCCAAGCGCCGTGGAGAGGTCCCCGCCCACATCGACCCGAAGGCAAAGGCGACCCAGCTAATGGCGACCGCGATGGGGCTGATGGTCGTCGGCAAGACCAACCCCGGGAAGGAGGTGCTCGAAACGATCGTCGACGGCGCGTTCGCCGACCTCGGTTAGCCGGCGCGCGAGCCGCCCCTAACCGGCGACCTGCGGGTCGCCTTCGTTTCACCAGCATTGTTGAACGATCCCTCAAATAGTCGGCCGCGGCCGGCGGAAAGGAACAGCAAATGAAGGCCATCGTCATCACCGAACCGGGTGGACCCGAGGTCCTCCAGATGCGCGAGGTGCCCGACCCCGTGCCTGCCGACGGCGAGGTTCTGATCCGAGTCAAGGCATTCGGTGTCAACCACGCCGAGAGTCACATGCGCGGGGGCGAGTGGCCGGAGGCGACCCCGATCAGCGGCATCGAAGCGGTCGGTGCCGTCGCCCACGACCCCTCGGGTCGTCTGGCCGAGGGGACCACCGTGGCCACGCTCATGGGCGGACTCGGCCGTACCCGCAGCGGCAGTTACGCGGAGTACGTCGCCGCCCTGGCCAACAACGTCGTTCCCATCGAGACCACCCTTAGCTGGACCGATCTAGCCGCCATCCCCGAAAGCTACGCCACCGCCTGGAGCACCCTATTCGGCAACCTGGAGCTCCAGGCGGGTCACACCCTCGTCGTCCGGGGCGCGACGTCGGCGCTCGGGCAGGCCGCGGTCAACGTCGCCCACGACCTTGGCGCGGTCGTCATCGCAACCACCCGGCGGGCTGAGCGGGCCCCGCTGCTCACTTCGCTGGGCGCCCAGCACATCATCGTCGACAGTGGGCAGATCGGCACCTCGGTCCGAGAGCTGAGGCCCGGCGGCGCTGATCGCGTGCTCGACCTGGTCGGCAACAGCGTGCTGCGCGACTCGCTCCAAGCGGTCAACCCGCACGGCCGGGTGTGCCAGGCCGGGTTCCTCGGCGGCCTCGGCCCGGTCGAGGAGTTCCTTCCGATCATGGACATGCCCAGCGGCGTGCAGTTCAGCTTTTTCGGCAGCTTCGAGCTCGGCAGCGAGAGCTTCCCCTTGTCCGGCGTTCCTCTGCAGGAGATCGTCGGCAAGGTCGAGGCCGGCGCTTATCGAGCCAGGCCGTCCAGGGTCTTCGGGTTCGAGGACATCGCCGAGGCCCATCGGGTGATGGGAGGGTCGGAAGCCCTCGGCAAGCTCGTCGTCGCCGGCGTCTGAACAGGAGCCGGCCAATGCTCTCCAGATCTCGGTTCGTCAGCAAACGGCATATTGGAGCAGGGGTGGCGGATGCGGTCGCTCACCTCTCTCGTCGCGGCACGCCGAACAAGACGATACGGCCGTTAGCCACGCGAATGATCCTGGTTCCGAGCGCGCCGCAAGCCAGCGCCACGGGAGCGCGCCTGGAGAGCCGGGGGGAGGCGGGGCGATGCGCCACGGGGTGGGGTCTCGGGCTGAGGCGCACGATGCCGGCTGCCTGGGCGGCTAGAGGTGGACCGCTTTCGACGTGGCCAGCGTGGTCCCGTTGGCGTCGAGGGCGCGTACCGCCACGTACGGACCCTTCTGGTGCACAGTAATGGCGGTCTCGAAGCCGCCCTTGGGCACCGAGCCGCTCTCCTGGAGAGCGCTGGGATCGGTGCCCGTCCACACCTGCCAGGTGGAGACGTCGGTGGCGCCGTTCCAGCTCACGTACACGGCCGCCCCTCCTACGTTGTCGGTTTCGGTCGCGATGTCCGGCACCCCGGTCGAGGCGCCGGCCCATGGCGAGCGGAAGGCCCGGTAGGACTCCAAATTGGTCGGCATACGCCCGTCTCGAAGGAGCCCGCCCCGCGAGTCGAAGTGGCTGAAGTACGGCTCGGACCCCCACCCTACGATGGGGTCGCCGTCGGCGAGGACACGGAGGCTGCCCTGGTTCTCGGCCACGAGCCGGGCCGGGTGGGTGAAGGCCTTCTCGAGGCGTGCCGTGCGGGCCGCCTCGTCGAGGGTCAGCCAGATGGCGCGCGAGTGGGTTTCCACGGCAGGCGAGGCGCCGTCGTCGAAGATGGTCACGACGCCCCGCCCTTGTGCCCGGGCGTCGTGTTGCCAGGCGAAGCCGGCCCCTGGCCCCATCGAGAAGTCGCTGCGCTTGCCGCCGAGGCGCCAGACGACGGCGCCCGAGGACCGGTCGAGCTTGTAAACAGTCCAGGTGTTGCGCGCCGACACGAGGAGGTTGCCGTCTTCGGGATCGATGTCGATGGAGTTGACGTGGAAATAGTCGAAGGTGCCGGTGTCGGGTGTCGCGTGGCTCTCGTCGACCGGCACATGGTCGATGCTGCGCCACTGGAACAGCACCTTGCCGGTGGCCACGTCGACCTCTTGAACCACGCCGGTGTAGGCGGTCACAGCGGCCGGGCCGCCCACCGGCCGAAGGTCGGCGGGCACCGTGTCGACGGCGGTGATGAGGGCGCTGCCCCCGGGCGTCAGCACCAGCTCGTGCAGGTCCACGGCCGATCCGTTGCCCGCTTTGACCGTGGCGACCTGGCGGTAGCTGCGGTCCGCCACGACACCCACTCCCTGGCCGAAGCCAGCCGCCATAAACTTCCCCTGCCACGACGTCAGCACGGGCTCCCCCCGATAGGTCTGCACCTGCAGGTTGCTGAACGAAGGTGCCAGCGGGTGAAACCACACCAGCTCGCCGCGCCCGTCGAGGATCATCAGGCCCTGTTGTCCGGCGCCCGTGCCCGCCGGCCCGAAGTTCGGGGTGATGAGGAAGGCGCTCGTCGTCGGCGTGCCGACGACCGTCATTTGGATCCGCGGGGGGGAGAGGTCCGGCCGGGAGCGGAACGCCAGGACGGCTGGTGATCCACCGCTCGGGGGGCCGGCCGGCTCGCTGGAGTTACTGCTCAGCTCGAACCCGGCGGCGGCCCCACCGGCGCCGACCGCCAGGCCCGCAGCGGCGAGGCCCCCTAGGAGCAGGCTGCGGCGGGAAAAGCCCCTCGAGGGGTCGGGTGGGGCGTTTGCCTCTGCTTGTGTGGTGCCGGACATTCCAACCCTCCGCTTGTCGTGCACCCTGGCGACTGATTCGTGTCAACGCGCGCGTATTTACACCTTCCTTGTCATCCTCCGCTCTCGTCGACACCGACCGCTGAGGGCCGTCGATCGTGGACCACATCCTGAGGAGCCCTGGCGGGATCGTGTTCGGCCGGAACCAGGACGGCAGCTCACCCGGACGGGTTTCATCCGGCCGGATTCCCAGCCCGTTCTGTCGGGTTTCTAAGCGGTCTCTGCGGCAGCCATGATCAAATCGAGGGTGTGGTGCTCATCGTCGCCGTCGACCGATAGCGCCGAAAGTACGCCCATAACCCCCGCTGGCGGGCATCCCCATCCGCAAAGTGCTCGGTGCCCCAACCACCGGCCAGGAAAGGATATTCTGCGGCGTTCACGGCTCGTCAACGGAGCCCGGGGGTCAGCAGAAGTTGCCGAATCAGGCGCGCATGCGGATGACGAGGGTACGCGTCGGTTGGCGGAGACGAATCAGGAAACCTTCTCAGCGCGACCATAGAGGTTTCCTCAGCCCCAGACGGACTGGGCGATCTTGACGGTGATGAGGATGACCGACACGATCAGGTAGCCACGGAGGGTGTACAGGCAGATCCTCCGGAACCGGCTCTGGACCGGAGCGCCACCTTGTCGAGCCGGGGCATCCGCCACGTGTTGCGGTCGAGCCGGCGGACGTCCAGCATCGGGTCAGCGGAGAGGCCGGAGGCGATCCGTCGTTGCCGGACGACGAGCCCGCCGAGACAGGCCACGACGAGCGCGGCAGCGTAGGCTCCGAAGAGGGCGTAAGTGAGGGTCGGAACGTCGACCGACTTGAACAGGGTGTTGATCACCAGGATCAAGCTGAGAACGACCAACACCCCGATGATGAACGTGGTCACCACGTTCTGCCACAGCTTG
>JBPYFR010000144.1:0-9928 GCA_051985685.1 Acidimicrobiales bacterium | reverse complement strand
AGCGCCATCCACCGTGCGGACGCTCCTGAGCCAGGCGCTCGTCGCGGTAGACCCCCATGGCAGACCGTAAGAGATTTGTCTCCAACGCCTTGCGCAACCGGGGCGAGCCGTTCTGCTGAACCCACCTCTCGGCGTCAGCCAGCTCAGCGTTTCGTGCCGCCTCCTTTGCCCCAGCTTTCCACGCGTCGCAGGCAGCCTCATAGACAATCGGCAGCTTCTCCATGAACTTGGCGAGAAGACTGTCATCCGCGCTGTAGAGGTTCACTTCCTTCACCAGACGCAGGAAGTCAGACGTCTTTTCCTCGAGTTCATCTCGCTTCTCGTACGGCAGGTTCGGACTTTCGATGAGCTCGGACGTCACTCGAGCCAAATCGGCGACATTCTTGGCTCCCGTCGCCTTGAACCAACTGCGCCAAGCCAGGATGGCCGTGTTCAGTTCCTTTTCGACCTTGGAGCCCCGCGCGTTCTCCCTCAAAGTGCGCTCGTGTTCGAGCAGCTGCGAGATGCTGAGGTACTGATCCAGCTCGTCCGCCTCCTCACGTGGCCCCTGTTCGAGCTCGAGGGAGGGACGCCGCCACACTGCCATGTCTGGCACCAGTTCCTCTAATGGCGAGTCAGACCAGCGCTGCGGTTCGAGTGGGGAGACTGCATAGCGGATCGGTTGCCCCACCACGATCTCTGCTGCCACGGCAGGATCGACGTCGAGGTCGACTTCAGCTTCGTGGCGCCCCCCATAGAACAGGACTGGTTCCAGGCCGAAGAACTCGTCCCAACAGGTGTCGTCCGGATCGACGTCATGAACCACCTCACGGGTCGTTCGAACGCCTTGTCGCAACGCATCGCGCAAGCCAGCTTCGGACAAGAAGCACACGAGACGCGCTTCAGGCGTTGCCTCAGGCGTCGCCTCCGGAGCGGAATCCTTAGCCACTTCAGCCTCCCAGGCTTCAGTTCCGACCCTCGGCGGGCCGGATTGTTCGGATGAAGGCCGGTGGACACCTGCCACCGGGCGAGTCGCTGCGCTGCGCTCCTTGCCGTCCGCTGGCGACTGCGGTCCAGACTCTATGCCAGCGGTGTCGGACGTCCAAGGATGCTGACGGAGCCGACGACGGTGGACATGCGGGGCGCGTGGTCTGGTGGCGGCGGCGCGGCTCGGGCTTCCTCTGGCCAGTGACGTAGCCCTCAACCCCGGAGCTTGTCCGCAGGGATCTGCGGTGCTGATGTGCCGCTCGATCCGACGGCGTCAGTCCTGGGGGGGCAGCTCCTTCGGCCTCTGCGAGGCGGGCGTCGCCGGCGGCGGCCCGTTCGTGCTCGCCTCGCCGCTCAGCGGCTCGGTGCGCAACGTCGACAAGAGGACCTCAGCCGCCCCCATGAGACTGGTCGCCTCGTAGGGAACGACGACCTTCGCGTTGTCGGAGGCGGCGATGTCCTGGAGGGCGCGCAGTTGCAGCACCGCCAGCGTGCGTGGGTTGATCGTCGAAGCGTCGATGGCGTCGAGGCGCGAAGCCTCGCCCTGTCCGCGCAATTCGAGGGCCTTCTTCTGCCCTTCGGCTTGCAGCTCCAATACCCTCATCTCGGCCTCGGCCCGCAGGATCGCGCCCTGTTTGGCGCCCTCGGCCTCGAGCACCGCTGCCTGCTTGCGGCCGCCAGCCTGGTTGACGGCCGCCTGCTGCTCGCCTTCGGACTTCAAAATCGCCGCCCGCTTGTGCTGCTCTGCTTCCTTTTGCTCGGACATCGCCTGCACCACGTTCATGGGCGGCGTGATGTCGAGGATCTCGATCCGGTTGAGCCTCACACCCCACTTCGCCGTCGCGTCGGCCATGTGGTCCTGCATGCGGCTGTTGATCATCTCGCGCTCGCTCAGCGCCTGGTCCAGCGAGAGCTCGCCGAACACCGCCCGCAGTGCCGTGCGTGACAGCTGGTCGACCGCCAACTGGAAGTCGTTGATCTCGAACAGGGCCGACTTCACGTCGATCACCTGGCAGAAGATGGTGGCGCTCACCTGCAACGACACGTTGTCCTTGGTGATGACGGCCTGCTGGTCGCCAGTCATCGGGAACTCACGAACATCGACCTTCTCCATCCGGTCGACGAACGGTGCCAAGACGTGCATGCCCGGCTGGGATACGGCACGGAACTCCCCCAGCCGCTTGACGACGCCGACGCTCCCCTGCTGGACGATCTTGACGATTCGAGACAGCAGAAACCCTCCGGCAGCGACCACCACCACAGCGCCGGCGACCCCGCCGACTATGGCATCCGCAGAACCGATCAACATGACCTACACCCTAACTGTCCACCGCGTACACGACGAGCAGTCCTCGTTCGACGTCGCACACTACGACGCTCGTGCCAACGGCAATTGTCTCCTCGGGATCGAGCGGAATGGCCTGCCACTCCTCGCCCCGAGCACGAATCCGACCCGGGTGGTGGGAACCCTCGATTGCCCTAGTCACCAGGGCCGTCTCGCCCACCATCCCCTGTACGCCACTGAGCACGGCCCCACTCTATTAGCGGCCAATGAAGACAGCCTCCCGCTTCTCGGCGAACGCGGCCATCGCCTCTGCGGTGTCCTTCGTGGAGAAGTTCAACGCCTGGCAACGCGCCTCGTCCTCCACCGCCTGCTCCATCGACGCCATTGAGGACGCGTGCAGCAGCGTCTTGGTCATGGAGAGCGCGAGGGGCGGGCCGGCAGCCAGCGTTCGAGCCCAGTCGTCGACGAAGGCATCGAGCTGATCGAGAGGCAGGACCCTGTTGATCAGCCCGATGGCGGCTGCCTCCTCGCCGCTCCACATGCCTCCGAACAATGCGATCTCTTTAGCCCGCGCCATGCCGACAAGCCGCGGCAGCAACCAGGAGGCGCCGTTGTCGAGGGCCAGGCCGCGCCTCGAGAAGATCATCGAGAGCTTGGCCCTGTCGCTGCACACGACGAGGTCGCAGCCGAGAGCGAGCGAGAGGCCGGCGCCGACGGCGAACCCGTCCACCTTGGCGATGGTGGGCTTGGTGACGTGGTGTAGCGCGAGCGCTACATCGCCCAACCGGCGCATCCGGGAGAGGCCCGAGCGCGTTGGGTCGGTGGCCGGCCCGCTCGGGTCGGACAAGTCGGCGCCCGAACAGAAGTCACCTCCCGCGCCGGTGAGCACCATGCACCTGTCCTCCGGGCCGTCCTCCACCTCTGCGAAAGTGGTCCGCAGCTCGGTGAGCATCTTGCCGTTGGCGGCGTTCTTGCGTTCGGGGCGGTTCATCGTGACTGTGACGACGCCGTCCTTGCGCTCCACAATGAGGGTCTCCATGGCCTCCGACCCTATGCGGCGAACGTTTCAGAACGCATCTTCGACGACATCGAGGGCGGAGCCCAGGAGGGTGGCGACGTCGAAGCGGATCTCGGACCACCGACCCGGCTTGCTGCTCAGATAGGCAGCGGCCAGGCGGCGCAGTCGGCGCTGTTTGGCCGGGGTCACCGCCTCGAGCGGGTGCCCATGGGTCGTGCGGGTGCGGGTCTTGACCTCGCACACGACGAGGGTCCGCCCGCGGGCGCAGATCAGGTCTACCTCACCGAGCGGGCAGCGCCAGTTCCGTTCGAGCACGGCATAACTATGGGCCCGGTACCACTCGGCGGCCTGATGCTCGCCGGCACGACCCAATGCGACCCGCCGGTTCGGCTTTCCCATACCGGGGAACGGTCGGCATGGCTCCGCCCGAGGTGACCGCCAACATGCTCCGCTGGAACCGCCGCCTGCCGGGCTTGGTCTGGCCCTCGTGGGATTGTCTCTCAAAACCGCAAACGAGATTGTTTATAGTTTTTTGAGAGACATGCCCCGTCGAAGCGTCGAGGCCTCACCGCGGTGCCCGCAACGCGCAGTAACGGCGTGGTCTGGCCCTCCTGGGGTTGTCCCTCAAAACCGCAAACGAGATTGTTTATAGTTTTGAGAGACATGCCCCCTTGAAGCGACGAGGCCTCAGCGCGGGGCGCGCAACACGCAGCAACGGTTGGACGATCAGATCGGCCTCAAAAAAAGAGCCGTCAGAGCTCGTTTTGTCGGAGCTCGTGCTGTCCGATCTCGTTCTCGGGCAACCGCTCGATGTTCACGTCCCGAAACGTGACAACCCGCACTTCGGGTACGAAGCGGGCCGGCCGGTACATGTCCCACACCCAGGCGTCGCGCAACTCCAACTCAATGCAGGCCGGCGTCGTGTCGGACCGGACAGCGAGCGAGACGTCGTTCGCGAGGTAGAAGCGCCTCTCCGTCTCGATCACATAGGCGAAGACGGGAAGGACGGCTCGATACTCCTGGACGAGCCCGAGCTCAATCTCGGACTCATACCGCTCGAGGTCTTCCTCGCTCATGTGACGCCGGGTCTACTCGTCTGTGGCCTCCTCGTCCGAGCCTCCGGCCGCGACATCCCCAGCCGCCTCGGGATCGGCCGCCTCAGTCTCGTCGACCTCGTCGACCTCGACCTCGTCCACCTCGTCCACCTCGTCGACCTCGTCGACCTCATCGACCTCATCGACCTCGTCGACCCCGTCGACCTCGTCGACCTCATCGACCTCGTCCACCTCGTCGACCTCGTCGACCCCGACCACCGCCACGCCGCCGCCCTGGGGCACACGGCGCTCCTTGATCTTCGCCTTCTTCCCGTGCCGCTCCCGGAGGTAGTAGAGCTTGGCCCGCCGGACGTCGCCCAACGTCGTCACCTCGATCTTCGCGATCGTCGGTGAGTGGACCGGGAAGGTGCGCTCGACCCCCACGCCGAAGCTCACCTTGCGGACCGTGAAGGTCTCGGAGACCCCGCCGCCCTGCCGTCGAATCACCGGGCCCTGGAAGACCTGCACCCGCTCTCGGTTGCCCTCGACGACCCGGACGTGAACCTTGACCGTGTCGCCGGGACGGAAATGGGGGATGTCGGAGCGCAGGCTGTCGCGGTCGATCGTCTCGGTCGGGTGCATGGGGTGCGTCCTTCGGTCACGCCGGCTCGGATGGCTCCGCGCCGGACGGAACATCGTAGCCGTGCTGGGCCAGCTCACGCACGTCGCTGGGGCTGAGCGCCGACGCCCTGACCAGGCGCGCGAGCAGGTCGGGACGCCGTTCGGCCGTACGCAGCAGTGCCTGCGTGCGCCGCCACGCGGCCACTGCGCCGTGGTCCCCGGAGCGCAGCACCTCGGGCACCTCCCACCCCCGGAACTCGGCCGGGCGCGTGTACTGCGGGTGCTCGAGCAGGCCGCCCGAGAAGCTTTCGTCGAGGGCCGAGTCCTCGTTGCCCAGAACGCCTGGAAGCAGCCGAGCGACCGCCTCGATCACGATGAGCGCAGCCAACTCGCCCCCCGCCAGCACGTAGTCGCCCACCGACAGCTCTTCGTCGACCAGGTGGTCGCTCACGCGCTGGTCCACACCCTCGTAGCGCCCGCACAGCAGCGAGAACCCACCACCATCGGTCCCGGCCATCCCGGTCCGCCCGGTCGTCCCGGCCCGCCCCGTCGACCCGGCCCGCCCGGCCAACTCCGTGGCCATGTCCTGGTCGAAGCGGCGCCCGCCTGGGTCGAGCAGAAAGAGAGGCCGGGGGAGATCGGGCACGGCCTCGACGCACCGGAACAGCGGTTCGGCCATGAGCACCATGCCGGCGCCCCCGCCGAACGGGCTGTCGTCGACCGAGCGCCTGGGGTCGTCGGCTCCCTCGCGCAGGTCGTGCACCCGCACGTCGAGCGCGCCTCCTTCGGCCGCCCTCCCGAGGATGGAGGTCCCGCAATAGCCGGCCACCACGTCGGGGAAGATCGTGAACACGTCGATCCTCATCGGATCCTCATCGGGTCCTCATCGGATCCTCATCGGATCCCTCATCGGATCCCTCATCGAGTGCTCCTCAGCCTCACAGGTCGAGCAACCCCTCTGGGATGTCCACCTCGACGACGTGCGCCGCCGAGTCCAGCCGCACGACGAAGTGAGCGGGGATCAAGGCGCCCGACTCGAGCACGAGCAGATCGCTGGCCGGATTCGCTTCCACCGATCCGATCCTCCCCAGCTCCACACCGCCGGCGTCACGCACCGTGGCCCCGACGAGTTCGTGCACCCACAGCGCATCGGGCACCTCGAGCGACTCGGCTTCCAGGTCGACGCCGTGCAGACGCTCGGCGGCGACGCGGTCGGGCACGCCCTCGAAGTGGACGAGGTAGCGGTCGCGCTGGCCGAGCGGCCTGGACGAGGCGACGGTGAGGGTGCCCCGGGACGAGACGAGGACGGTACCGGGCTCGAGGCGCTGGATCTGGTCGGTCCACAAGTGGACCACCACGTCACCGCGCAGGCCGTGGGCCCGGGTGACCCGGCCGACCTTGAGCAGGTCAGTCGTCGACGATGTCCACGCTCGCCTGGACGCCGTCCTTGGCGCCGGCAACGTTGACGAGAGTGCGGATGGCCTGGGCGGTGCGGCCACGCCGCCCGATGACCCGGCCCATGTCGTCCGGGTCGACGTGCAGGTTGAGCCGCATCCCGCTCCGCCGCTCCTCGGTCTCGATGACGACGGAATCGGGGTTGTTCGAGAGCGCGCGGGCGAGATACGTGAGGACCGCCAAGGGCGTGCCCCCGTCGACCGCGGGGCGCTCGTTGCCCGCCTCGGGTTGGTGGGCGCTGTCGGGGTCCCCCCCACCTCTGCCCTCCACCTGGTTGACGTCGCCCGCCTCGTACAGGTCGGTCACCTCGCCCTCGCTGTCGTGAACTCGTCCCAAGCCCCTGAGGTCTTGAGGAGGCGCTCGACGCGCTCGGTGGGCTTGGCGCCGCTAACTAGCCACTTCACAGCCTTGGCGTTGTCGATGTCGACCACTGCTTCCGGCTCGGCGGTCGACGCACCCCGTGGTGCGTACGTGCCCACGATCTCGAGGAAACGCCCGTCACGGGGCGACCGGGTGTCCGCGGCGACAACCCGGTATGTCGGCTGCTTCTTCTTGCCCATCCGCACGAGGCGGAGCTTCACTGCCACGAACTGTTTCCTCCACTGTCAGAGATCCAGCGGCCCATTCTGGCAGACCCCGGCCCTATCGACCTTTCGGCGGCGTGACCCGGCCGCCCTTCTTCTTCTTCTTGGTCCCCTTGTTGACGCTGACGACGGGTCGCGCCGGGCCGGGCTGGGGCAGACCCGGCAGCGACGCCGGCAGCTCGCCCGACTCGCCCATGAGCTGGGAAAGCATGTCGAAGTCCGGTTGCCCGGGCTCCCCGGCGCCGGCGGCCGCCTGCTTGGCCATCTTGCGGGCTGCTCGTCCGCTCAGGCCGGCCATGTCGGGCATCCCGGGGATGTTGGGGAGGTTGCCCGAGGCCATCCCCTTCATCATCTTCTGCATCTCCTTGAACTGCTTCAGCAGCGAGTTGACGTCCTGGATGGAGGTGCCCGAGCCACGGGCGACCCGGCTGCGGCGGGACCCGTCCATGAGTGAGACGTCGGTGCGTTCGGCGGGCGTCATGGAGCAGACGATCGCCTCGACCTTGTCCACCTCGCCGTCGTCGATCTGTCCGGCCGCCTCGCGCATCTCCTTGTTCATGCCGGGCATGAGCCGCATCAGTCCGCCCAGGGAGCCCATCTTCTTGACCTGGCGCAGCTGGGAGAGGAAGTCCTCCAGGGTGAACTGACCCTGCATGAGGCGGCTTGCGCTCTTCGTTACCTCGTCCGAGTCCATCGTGCGCTCCGCCTGCTCGATGAGACTGAGCACGTCGCCCATGCCGAGGATGCGGTCCGCCATGCGGTCGGGGTGGAACAAGTCGAAGTCGTCGAGACGTTCGCCCGTGCTGGCAAAGGCGATCGGCTTGCCGACGACTCCCTTCACGGAGAGCGCCGCTCCGCCGCGGGCGTCGCCGTCGAGCTTGGTCAGGATCACCCCGCTCAGCTCGAGCGTCTCGTGGAAAGCCTTGGCCGTGGCGACGGCGTCCTGGCCGATCATGGCGTCGACGAGGAGGAACGTGTAGTGGGGGTCGGTCTCGACCGAGATGTCCCGGATCTGCTTCATCATCTCGGCGTCGATGGTGAGACGGCCTGCGGTGTCGATGATGCAGACGTCCTTGCCAAGCCGCCGCGCCTCTTCCAACCCGGCCCGCGCGCAGCGGACGGGATCGGTCGGCTCCGAGAAGACGGTGACACCCGCCTGCTGCCCAAGGACGCGCAGCTGCTCCACTGCGGCGGGACGCTGCAGGTCGGCGCCGACCAGGAGTGGATTGCGGCCCTGCCGCTTCCACCACCGCGCGAGCTTGGCCGCGGCGGTGGTCTTGCCCGAGCCCTGCAGTCCCGCCAGGAGGACGACGGTGGGTGGCCGCGAGGCGTAGCTGAGCTTGAGCGTTTCCCCCCCGAGGACGCCGACGAGCTCTTCGTGGACGGCGCGGATCACCTGCTGGCCTGGCGTCAGGCTCTTGGAGAGCGCCTCGGTGCTGACGCGGAGACGGATGCCGTCACAGAAGCGCCGCGCGACGGAGAGCTCGACGTCGGCATCGAGGAGCGCGCGGCGAATCTCGCCCAGCGCTTCGTCGAGGTCCTGGTCACTGACACGACCCTTGCCCCGGAGGCGGGTCGAGATCCGGTCCAGGCGCTCGGAGAGGGCGTCGAACATGGTGACTCAGATTACCCACCGGCGGTCCAGCGGCAGCCGGCACCGGCGGGACCATCCGCCACGGCCGGAAAGGCCGAACCCGAATCCCGCCGTGTCCGCACCTCTACGATCCCCTCGATGGGACACCGCTCGCCCGATCTCCACTACGCGCCCTACGGCGAACTCGACGGTGCGCCCAACGTCATCGGCGACGGTTCGCCAACCTCCGGTACCGTCTTGTGCTTGTCGCACTGGCCCGGTATCGGGAGTCCACCAGAATTCGCGGCCGACCTGTCCGCAGAGATGGCGCTCCTCTACCTCACTGCGTTCGACCGCCACGACGGCGCGGTTGCGGTGTCGAACAACCATTTCGACCAAGACGGACTCGTCTCGGTGTTCGCACTGGCCTCACCCGAAGACGCGCTGGCTCGCCGCCCGCTGCTCGTCGAGGTCGCCCGCGCCGGTGACTTCGCAGTCACCGGCTCCCGCAACGCAGCACGCGTCTCCATGGCGATCGCGGCCTACGCCGATCCGGCTCGCAGCCCGCTCGGGGATCTGCCCGCTGATTCTGACGACCAGATCGCGCTGCTGTACGACGACCTCCTGGGAAGGCTGCCCGAATTGTGCGACCATCCCGAGCGCTACCGAGCGACGTGGGCGGACGAGGACGCGACGTTGCAAGCGAGCCAGGCAGTCATCGCGTCGGGGGCCGTACAGATCAGCGAGGTGCCCGACGTCGACCTCGCTGTCGTGACCGTGCCCGAAGGGGCGCCGAGCGGCGGCGGCCATCGCTTCGGCGGAGGAAGATGGGTGCACGGGTTGCACCCGATGGCCGTGCACGAAGCGACCGAGCGTGGCGCGTTGCTCGTGCTGCGAGGACGCCGCTACGAATTCACGTATCGCTACGAGAGCTGGGTGCAGTACCGCACGCGGGCCGTGCGCCCGCGGGTCGATCTCAGGCCGCTCGCCGAACGGCTCAACGCCGAGGAGAGCGACGGCGCGGTCTGGGTAGCCGAGGACGTCTCAGGGCTCACTCCAGTCCTGGCCCCGACCGGCGGTGGCGAACTCCGCGAAGAGAGCAGTGTCCCACCCGAGCGGGTCGTCGGCCTCGTGAAGGCCCATCTGCAGTCGGCGCCACCGGCGTGGGATCCCTACCGCATCAGCCGCTGACGCCACTACCTTCCAGACCCCCCGGGAGCGTGGACCGAACGGGACCTACTCCGTTGCGGTCTCGACACCCACGTTCTCGGACCCCTGCCCGCGCCGGCGACCGAGGGTCCAATACGCGACGGACCCGGTCGTGTTCAGAAGCGACCAGGTCCGCCAGAGCCGCTTGCGCCCCCGCACCGCTGCGTCCGGCCGGCCACCCAG
>JBPYFR010000143.1:0-11226 GCA_051985685.1 Acidimicrobiales bacterium | reverse complement strand
TGAACTCGAGCTCGACGTTGTCCAGCGCGAAGACACGCGCGTACTGCCGGGTGAGCGCGTTCTTGGGCTCGACGAGGATCTGGACCAGCGCGTCCTTGAACAGCGGCGAGACTGCGCTGACCACCGGAAGGCGGCCGATGAACTCCGGGATCAGCCCGAACTTGATGAGGTCCTCCGGCAGGACGTGACGCAGAATCTCGCCCTCGTCGCGATCGGAACGGTGCACCTCGGCCCGGAAGCCGATGCCGCGCTTCCCGATGCGGCTCTCGATCAGCTTGTCCAACCCGGCGAAGGCGCCGCCGCAGATGAACAGGATGTTGGTGGTGTCGATCTGAATGAATTCCTGGTGCGGGTGCTTCCGCCCACCCTGGGGCGGGACGGACGCCGTCGTGCCCTCCAGGATCTTGAGAAGCGCCTGCTGCACACCCTCGCCCGAGACGTCGCGGGTGATAGAGGGGTTCTCGCTCTTGCGGGCGATCTTGTCGATCTCGTCGATGTAGATGATCCCGGTCTCGGCCCGCTTGACGTCGTAGTCGGCCGCTTGGATGAGCTTCAGCAGGATGTTCTCGACGTCCTCGCCCACGTAGCCCGCCTCGGTGAGCGCGGTCGCGTCGGCGATGGCGAACGGCACGTTGAGCATGCGAGCCAGGGTCTGCGCCAGCAGCGTCTTGCCGCACCCGGTGGGCCCGAGCAGGAGGATGTTGGACTTGGCCAGCTCGACGCCGTCCTCCTGAACGGCGGGGCCGGCCTGCACCCGCTTGTAGTGGTTGTAGACGGCGACCGAGAGGATCTTCTTGGCGTACTCCTGACCGACGACGTAGTCGTTCAGGAAGTCGAAGATCTCGCGCGGCTTGGGCAGATCCTCGAAGCTGAGCTCAGTGGACTCGTCCCGTTCCTCGGCGATGATGTCGTTGCACAGGTCGATGCACTCGTCGCAGATGTACACGCCGGGCCCGGCGATGAGCTTCTTGACCTGCTTCTGCGTCTTGCCGCAGAAGCTGCACTTGACGAGATCGCCACCCTCACCAAACTTCGCCACCTGATCGCCTCTCCTGTCCGACTTCCGATCCGACCCGAGCCCGTCGCCCTATGCGGCGCCGATGGCCTCGAGCGGGGCGACGTTGCGGGCGGTGATGACCTCGTCGATCACCCCGTACGTCACCGCCTCCTCCGCCGTCATGATGAAGTCCCGGTCGGTGTCCTGGGCCACCTTCTCCTGCGTCTGGCCCGTGTCCTCCGCCAGCATGTGCGACAGCAGGTCTCGCATGCGGATGATCTCCTTCGCCTGCAGCTCAATGTCGCTGGCCTGGCCCTCCACGCCTCCCCACGGCTGGTGCAACAGGATGCGCGCGTGCGGCAGGGCGAACCGCTTCCCCCGGGCGCCGGCTGCGAGCAGCACCGCTGCCGCCGAGGCGGCCTGGCCGAAGCAGAAGGTGGACACGTCGGCCTTGATGAACTTGAGCGTGTCATAGATCGCGAACAGCGCCGTGATCTCGCCCCCGGGCGAGTTGATGTAGAGGTGGATGTCCTTGTCGGGCTCCTCGGACTCGAGGAACAGCATCTGGGCGCAGATGAGGTTCGCCACGGCGTCGTCGACCGGTGTCCCCATGAAGATGATGCGCTCGCGCAACAGCCGCGAGTAGAGGTCGTAGGCGCGCTCGCCCCGGTTGGACGACTCGATGACGGTGGGGACGAGATAGTCGTATGCCACGTAGCGGTCCCCTGGTTGCCTCATCACTCGCTCTCCTCGCTCACCTGGTCCGCCTCGCTCACCTGTCCCGCCTCGTTCGCGTTCTCCTGGGTAGCTTCACCGTCCTCCGATGGCTTCGGCTCCAGGTCCTCCGGCGACAGCGGGTTGCCCTCCTCGTCGAAGAGTGCCACGTGGTCCAGCAGCCACTGCAGCGCTTTGCCCTTGCGCAGCTCCGAGCGTACCGCGCCCGTCCGGCCGGCCGTGTCGAGCTGGCGGCGCAGCTCCGTCGCGGTGGTGTCCATGCGCTCGGCCATGGTGACCACCTCGGCATCGAGCTCCTCGTCGCTGAGCGAAATCTCCTCGGCCTCGACCAGGGCGCGGAGGGCCAGGTCGGCCTTGACCGCGGCGTCGGCGTCCGCCCGCACGGCGGCCAGCAGGTCGTCGGGGGTCTGGCCGGTGGCCGAGAAGTACTCGGCCAGGCTCAGCTTCTGGGACTCCAACCGGTGCTGCAGCTCGTGGACCCTCTCGTTCACCTCGGCGTCGACCAGGACTTCAGGCACCTCGTCGTCGGCGACCAGTCCCGCCAGCGCTTCGAGGGACCGCTGGCGCCGTGCCAGCTGACTCTGCATCAGCTTCACGCGGCCGATGCGGTCTGCGATGTCGTCCCGCAGCTCGGCGACGGTGGAGAACTCGGAGCTCTCCGAGGCCCACTCGTCGGTCGCCTCGGGGAGCTTCTTGACCTTGACCTCCTTGACGAGCACGCGGAACGCGAGTCGCTCGTCGGGCGCATTCGGGTTCGGCGCGTCGAAGGCCACGATCGCGCCCGCCTTCGAGCCGCGCAGCTCCGGGTCGAGCTCGGGGACCACCGAACCGCTGCCCACCTCGTAGAGATAGTCGTCGATCCCCACCACCTCGGCGCCCGCGGCATCGTTTCCGTGCAAGTCGAGGGTGACCAGGTCGCCGTCGATCGCGGGACGATCCACGACGTCGAGCTCAGCGTCGTTCTCGCGCAGGCGGTCGAGCTGTTGCGCGATGTCGTCTTCGCTCACCGTGAGTCCGGGAAGCGTCACCTGCAGGCCGTCGTAGCCGGGGATGCCAACGAGAGGGCGGACCTGGACGACCGCGTCGAACGAGACGGCGCCTCCGGCTTCGCCGCTCTTGATGTCGATCTCGGGCTGCGCGATCGGATCGAGCTCCGTATCGACCACGGCTCGGGCGTAGAAGTCGGGCAGCGACTCGCGCAACGCCTCGGCACGCAGTGCGCCCGGGCCGCCCATCCGGGCTTCGAGCACCTTGCGCGGGACCTTACCGGGGCGAAATCCCGGGACGCGGACTTGGCGCGCCAGCGTGCGCACGACGTCGCCGAGCGCTTTGTCGAATTCGGGTTCGTCGATCTCGACCCGCAGACGGACGAGGTTGCCCTCGAGCGGTTCGGTGGTGGCACGCATCACGAGCGGACCACTCTACCGGCAGGGCCTCGCCGCACTGCGCCGTTGCATTCCACTTCACTCCGCACCGCACCACCCCACGGCACGGCGCCACCCCACTGCTCGACGCCACCTCATTGCACTCCCACTGCACTCCGCCGTACGTTTCCCGCGCCGGTGGGTCTTCGACGACGGGTCTGCAGCATCGTGACGATCGGTCACATCATGAAGTTCATGGCGTCGAGCACGCGGCGGCCGACCGCCGCGTCCCCCTCCACACCGATCTCCCCGGCGGCCTCCAACTGCTCGCCCGTCGCGCGGCCGCAACCGAGGCGCACGAAGTCGAGGCTCGAGAGGGACAGCGTGACCGTGGGCACCACCTCGTCACCCACCGGCTTGGCCCGCTTCCCCTCGACGGCGACCGTGAACGCGCGAGCGTCTGCTCCGGGGCCCGAGACCGCGAACCGGACGGCGGTGCCGTCGGGACATCCAGCCTGCTTGCCCACCACGAAGGGCATCGCCCCCTGGACCCTGTCCAGCGACAGGGCCGAGGCGCGGTTGCCCGAGCCCCCGGGGCGGTCCAGGGCGCGCCGCGCGTCCTGCTCGTGGACCCAGCTGTCGAAGACCCGCACCTCCATGAAGACGGCGTAGGGCACCTCCCCGGCCGGACTCCATCCGACCCGAGCCCACTCTTCTTCGGTGCGGTCCTCCAACTGGGCCAGGCGAGCCCCGGTCACCCCGACGAACTCCGCGTGCACGGCGGGGCCGGGAAGGGAGCGCCGGACGGCGACCCAGGGCTCGTTGGCGGCGCCGAAGTCGTTCTTCACGTGGTCACCGAGCGGGCCGTCCCACACCGGAGCGGGTTCGCCCATCAGCGCACGCTCGATCCCGATCAGATGGGAGAGCTGGTCCTTCACGTCCCATCCCGGGCACTCCGTGGGCAGGGCCCACTCGGTTCCGGACAGCTCGTGGCAGGCCTCTGCCAGCGAGTCCCAGGTCACGGCCAGCGCCGCCCGAGCGGCGAGCCCCCTTTCCCGCCAACCACGGCCCTGAGCTGCACCGTTGCTTGCCATGGGCCCGACCCTAGCCCTGGCCCACGCACGCCGGGCCCTGAGCATCCCCCAGTTGTCGGGGCGCGGCCGCTACCTTCGAGGCCGCAAGCCGGGGGCCGATCCGAGCGACCAGAGGAGTTTCCCATGGGCAGTTACGAGGGCTATTGCGTCAAGTGCCGGGAGAAGCGTGAGTTCGACGGCCAGGAGGTCGACCTGAACAACGGTCGACGGGCCGCTCAGGGCACGTGCCCGGTCTGCGGCACGAAGATGAACCGCATCTTGGGCAAGGCCAAGGTCTGACCGACTGACCAGACCTTGAGCTGACCTGAATCTGATCCGGCCTCGCTGGCCTCGCCGGCGGGGTCGGCGAGCGGGTCGACGCAGGGGGCCTGCGTGCCGCCGGCCGTCCGACGTGCGACGATGCGTGGCATGCACGACCTGATCATCACGGGCGGGACGCTGGTTGACGGGACCGGTTCCGAAGCGCGGCAAGCCGACGTGGCGGTGGATGAAGGCCGCATCACCGAGGTGGGCACGGTGGAGGGCGGCGCCACCCGGACGATCGATGCCGACGGTCTGCTCGTGACCCCCGGCTGGGTCGACATCCACACCCACTACGACGGGCAGGCGACCTGGGACCCCGAGCTGGCGCCGTCGTCGTGGCACGGGGTGACGTCGGTCGTCATGGGCAACTGCGGCGTCGGCTTCGCACCGGCCGAGCCCGATCGCCACGACTGGCTCATCGGCTTGATGGAGGGAGTCGAGGACATCCCCGGCACCGCCTTGGCTGAGGGCATCCAGTGGGAGTGGGAGACCTTCCCCGAGTACCTCGACGCACTCGAGCGGCGGCGCTGGACGATGGACGTGGGCACCCAGATCCCCCACGGCGCCGTGCGGGCCTATGTCATGGGCGAGCGGGGCGCCAAGAACGAGCCGGCCGACGCCGAGCAGATCGAGGCGATGCGGGGGATCGTCCTCGACGCGCTCCGTGCGGGCGCCCTCGGGTTCTCCACGTCGCGCACCATGGGGCACCGCGCCGTCGACGGTGAGCTCGTGCCGGGCACGTTCGCCGCGGAGGACGAGTTGTTCGGGATCGGCGCCGCACTGGGCGAGGCCGCCGCCGGTGTCTTCGAGCTGGCGCCGCTCGGCTCGGCGGGCGAGATGCTCGACGACGCCATCAAGGAGGTCGACTGGATGCGGAGGCTGTCGGCCGAGATCCGCCGGCCCGTCTCCTACGTGCTGCTCCAGGCCGACGACGACCCGGAGCTGTGGCGGGCCCAGCTCGCGGCCTCTCTCGACGCCTGCGCCGAGGGAGCACTCCTCTTCCCCCAGATCGCCGGGCGCCCGACGGGGTTGCTCACCGGCCACCACGCCACGCTGTGCCTCTTCTCGGACATCCCGGCCTACAAGAAGCTGCGGAAGCGCCGCCTGCGGCCGGACGAGCTGGCCGACGCGCTCGCCGACCCGACGGTGCGGCGGTCGATCCTGTCGTGGACGCCGTCGTCGCCGGCGGAGGCCGAGGCGATGGAGAAGGCGTACCACCGCACCTACGTCCTCGGTGACCCGCCCGACTACGAGCCGGGGCCCGAGCGCTCGCTCGCCGCGCTGGCCTTGGCGCGCGGGGTGTCGCCGCTCGAGGTTGCCTACGACGAGATGCTGGCCCATGGCGGCCAGGGGCTGTTGTACCTCCCGATCCTGAACTATGCGACGGGGGACCTCGACCATGTGCGCGACATGATGCTGCACCCGCAGGGCCTGCTCGGTTTGGCCGACGGGGGCGCCCACACCGGGACGATCTGTGACGCCTCCATGCCGACCTTCATGCTCACCCACTGGACGCGCGATCGCCGCCGGGGCGAGACGTTGCCGCTCGAGTACGTCGTGAAGAAGCAGACCCGCGACACGGCACGGCTGTACGGCATGTCGGACCGGGGCACGATCGAGCCGGGCGCGCTGGCCGACCTGAACCTGATCGACTACGACGCGCTCTCCCTGGGCGCGCCCTACGTGCGGGCGGACCTGCCGGCGGGCGGCCGGCGCCTGCTCCAGCGGGCCGAGGGCTATGCGGCGACGATCAAGTCGGGCGCGGTGACCTTCGAGCGGGGCGAGCCGACCGGGGAGCTGCCGGGCAGGTTGGTGCGCGGGGCACGCTGAGCGTTCCACGCTCGTTGCTCGGACAGCGACCGCGCGTCCGGGCGCGATGAGCCGGGCATACTGCACCCGTGGACGCGCGGGAGACGCAGTACACGGTGGGTGGAGGCTCGCACGTCGGCTACCAGGTGTGGGGACGGAGCTCGCGCGGCGCCGAGTCGGTCGACGTCCTCGAGTTCGGCAGCGGACTGATGTTGTCCATCGACGACACGGTCGACGAACCGAGCTGGCTCGGCTACACCGAGCGCGTCGCCGACTTCTCGCGCCTCGTCCGCTTCGACTCCAGCGGGCTCGGCCTCTCCGACCCGGTGCCCACGGGAATGGAACCCACCATCGAGGGGTGGGCGCGCGACGCGCTCGCCGTCATGGACGCCGCCGGATGCCGCGACGCGGTCCTGCTCGCCCCCAATGGGGGCGCCATGGCGGCCATCTCCATGGCAGCAACCCACCCGGAGCGCGTGAGCTCCCTCGTCCTCGTCAACGGGACGGCACGGGTCAGCGCAGCCGCGGACTACCCGCCGGGTGTGCCCGACCGGTTGGTGGGCGACGTGCTCTCGCGCTTCAGCACCGCGCCGAGGGAGGAGGATGTGCCTCCGGACATCGCCACCTTCGCCCCCAGCCTGGCCCACCGGGTGGGGTTCCGCGAGTGGTGGGAGCGCGCCTCCCGCCGGGGCGCCAGCCCCACCACGGCCCTGGCCTTCAACGAGGTGATGTTCTCGGCCGACGTGCGGTCGTTGTTGCCGGCAATCTCCTGTCCGACCCTCGTGATCTCGCGCACCGACGGTTTCGGCAACCTCGTCGACCACGGTCGCTATCTCGCCGAGCACATTTCGGGGGCGCGCTTCGTCACGGTCCCCGGTCGCGACATCCTGCCGTGGGCGGGCGAGTTCGACGCCATCGTCGACGAGATCGAGGAGTTCGTCACCGGCGGGCGGGGCGGGCACGCGCCCACGCGACTGTTGGCGACGATCCTCTTCACCGACATCGTCGACTCGACGGTGCGAGCCGCCGCGATGGGCGATCGCCTGTGGCGCGCCACGCTCGACGAGTTCGACCTCAACGTCGAGCGGCTCCTCGGCCGTCACGAGGGGCTGCTCGTGAAGACCACCGGCGACGGCACGCTGGCCCGGTTTGCCGCCCCGGCCCTGGCGATGCGCTGCGCGCGGGAGATGGTGGGCATGGCGAAGAACCAGGGCCTGGAGCTGCGGGCTGGCCTGCACGCCGGCGAGGTCGAGCTGCGCGGCGAGGACATCGGCGGCCTGGCCGTGCACATCGCCTCCCGGGTGAGCGCGATGGCGGGACCGGGCGAGGTCCTCGTCACGGGGACCGTCCGCGACCTTGTCGTGGGGTCGGGCATCGCCTTCGAGGACCGGGGACGGCACACGTTGAAGGGCGTCCCCGAGGAGTGGCAGGTCTTGGCGGTGGCGCGCGCCTGAGGCACGCCGCAGTCATTCCCATGTGGTGATGTCCGCTCAATCCGGGCATGATGCGTTCGGTGACCATGCGCCCAGAGTCGCACTACGAAAGCGGCGCGCTCCGCGGGGTGCGCCCGTATCTCATTGTCAGTGACGCCGCTGCGGCCATGGACTTCTATCGGACCTCCTTCGGAGCAACGGAACTGGAGCGTCACGCGACTCCCGACTGCGGTATCGGTCATGCGAAGATCCGCATTGGCGAGACGATTCTTGAGCTCGGCGAGCACCCCAGCGCCGAGGGACGCAACGCGCCTTCTATACCTGCCGTGGGCCTTCGCCTCTACGTGGAAGATGTTGACGCCACGCATCGGCGAGCGATCGCCGCGGGAGCGACCGGAACCCAACCGACGGAACGACCGCCCGGCACGCGTTCTGCGACGATCTATGACCCGTTCGGATTGACCTGGTGGCTCGCGGCGAGACTCGACTGAGAACCCGCGAACCCTGAGACGAGCGCTCTTCAACAACGCTCTCTGAGACAAGAGTCATGAAGAAAATGCAGCTAGACTGCGGTTTCCCGGGATGTAGCGCAGCTTGGTTAGCGCGCCTGCTTTGGGAGCAGGAGGTCCGGGGTTCAAATCCCCGCATCCCGACCACCGTCTGACCAGGTCACGGCGGCCGCAAATCCGCCTTTCGGAGAGCCACTGCTCCGTCTAGTGGGGCGCGTCGGCACAGTGGGAGGTTTTCAGGCCCCGCCAATACCGAAGTGCTCGCCGTTGGGGTTCCAGTGAAGTGCTCGGGCACGCCTGACAGAGGTGGTCCACAATTCCGCGTCGGGACGATCTGCACGAGAGGTCGTCGGGCCAACCACTATTCGGGGCGTCGGAGGGGGGTCAGCGGGATCATGGGATCAAGGCAAGACCCCAGCTTCGGCAGACCACGCCGTCCCTCTGACGAGAGCTTGACAGTGCGTAGATCAGCGGGAGACTCCCCGCAACGGCATGATCGACTTGACCCTTGGTACGGTCTCGAGCAGCCGCGGGACTAGCTCGACCATGTGGCCGAACGCCATCTCATAGGTCGTGTGGTAGTGAGTCACGAACGCATCACGACCTGTTGCAGGGCCATAGTTGGGGCGCGAAACTCCGGGCTTCAGGCCCGACGGGGACCGCGAAGTGTTATGGCCTATCGTCAAAAGGTACCGGTCGACCCGTCGTCTAGCCGCGTTTTTGGAGCTGGGAGGCCTCAATGCGGGTGACGGCTAAGGCTACGTGCCTCTCGTGGATACCGCGCACGGCGGTGGAGGGAGCGTTCAAGGTGCCGTTCGGCTTGGGCGTCGCCCACTATGACGACCCACCACCCGATGCCTCTCCCGATGTGGATGCGCTCTTGGGTGCAGACGCCATCCGTTTTGCGAATCAACTTCAGGCCTGGATTGACGTAGAGGACGGCCGCATCTCTGGGCACGGGATGGCCGGTGCGGGCCGATTGGGCTCGACTACGGTTCGCTTCAAGAATCAGGGGTTGACCTTCGCCGGTGTGGCACTTCCAGATCTGGCAACGCCTCCAGAAGTGGGGGTGTATGAGGTCCGATTTCACCAGACCTGCGGTGGGCATACCGGAGCGCCCGTGCCTCGGTCCGTCGCCCACCCTCCCTTCGTACGAATCAGTGCGCCGATCGCCTGGACCACCATTGCGTTGACGTTGCACGCCGACGGGTCCTCCGAGAGCGAGATCGCAGACGCCAGCGTGTTTCCGCGCCACTACCTGTATGACTCAGACGGCCGACTGACCCAAAAGACCGCCCTCATCCGCTACAAGGACTGGCTGCGCCAATCCGAGCATCAGAACAGCCCTTGGTCGGGCGTGCGCCAGCCCGTGCCGATCGCCGGGGTCAAAGCCGATGCTGAGCGATCTCTCGCCGACGCAATCTTGGTGTCTGCCAATTACGACCAGTACCGCATGCCTGCGGGAGCGATGTTGGGTTCGGTTTCCCTTCGAGATGACCAATTGGCCGTGCTGCTTGACGGGCTGTTAGTTGTTCTTATCGACGATGAGCCGGCAGTCGAACTGGGGCCGGGCGCAATCCTCGACCCTTCCAAGCGGAGCCAAGAGAGCAAAGAGCACGCAAAGATTCGAGCCCAAACCGGTGCCCGACTGGCCGTGATGTTGCGCGACCAGATCGATCACGATGCCTTGCTCGACGTGGCCTCCGAACAAACGTCTGCCCTTCTGACCTTCCTCCAACATCGCGCCGCAGAACGTGGGTCGACTGAGCCTCAACGGTGAAACCCGGAGCCAGTCTCCCGCTGGACAGCTGCATCGGCGTACAGGAGGAAGATGCTTCCTGACAGCTACGGCACGGTGACTGTTCCGAAATACGGCAACACATTGAAGGGCGAAATTGAGAACGCCAAGCTGCCTGTCGTTCCCGCGAAGAGTCCGGTCCCGGCATCGACCTGAAGCGTGAGGAGTTGGTTTCCGGGAGGAAGCACGGTGGGACCTGTAGCGGTGCCACTGAGCGTTCCGACCTCGGTGGTCATGGTGAAGGTGCCTTCGTACGTTCCGAGTGTGAGGTTGACGCAACCGGACACATGGAGAGTGACGGTGCCCACGCTGGCGTCGCCTGGGTAGGCCGCGTCGAACACGACTTGAGCATTCCCGCAGCCCGTGAGCGCAGAGGTTGCCGTCACGCTGAAGGGGGTTGAGCTGGCAAGGTCGGCCAGGCTGACTGCATGGTGATTCGCATACGCGATGCACTGACCCTGATTCTCGAAGGGCAGCCTCGAGACGTCGGTGCGGATTTGCCAGCCACCATTCATGCACTGTTGGACGGGGGCGACTGGCGTCGCACCAACTCGTGGAGCGAACACGGCCGGCAAGAGGACAAATGGGGCCAGCGCGAAAGCGAGCACGGCCAACGTCCGTCGAATCATGACAACCCCCAACCTCGAGCCTTCACTGTGCGCGTCTCACGGTTTGGAGACGACGACCTCTATGTCTCAGCTTCTTTGTGGTCCGGGAAGTTAGCAGTATCGGTTGAACGTGACGGCTCAGTCGTGCTTGGGTGTGCGTTGACCAAAGGTCCCCGCGGTCGCACTGCCCGCCCCTCAGGACCGCCGAAGGCTGACGCCGCACCAGGCCCGCCTTCGGCAGGTCGGGCAGGTCATCCGGTGGTCGAACCGCCCCCGAGGCAGCCACACGCCGAGCGGGAACTGAAAGATCAGCAGGTCGAGTGCTCCCACATAGGACGTCTGGTGGCATCGCTCGCACTCCACCCGAAACGCACCCCGGGTGGCCAGAGGGTTCTCCGATATGGCAGCCAGGCTGTCCGGCTCCGGCCGTGCTTCGGAGTACAGGGCGTGCTTGCCCACGGGAAGCGCCACCGTCGAAGGCGAGGGGGCCGGTTGGTCCGGGCTGCTCACCCCGCCCGAAGGCACCCAGAACAGCGCGCGCTTACCAAGGGGGTCGGGCGCCTTGTCGCTGCGCCC
>JBPYFR010000142.1:0-7546 GCA_051985685.1 Acidimicrobiales bacterium | reverse complement strand
GTCGCAGGAACCGGAGCGCGCAGCGGCAGGAAGACGCGGAAGGTCGATGACCAGCCCGGGGTGTCTGTGATCTCGACGAAGCCCTCGTGGGCTTCGGCCACCGACTTGGCGATGGCGAGGCCGAGCCCCGTACCGGGCACCCCCATCTCGTCCGATGACGCCAGCCGGTAGAAGCGCTCGAAGAGCTGGTCTCGCTCGCCCACGGGTATCCCGGGGCCCTCGTCGAGGACCTGGACCCGGGCGTAGGCGTCGACGGTGTCGGCGATGACATGGACCCGCCCGCCCCGCGGAGAGAACTTGATGGCGTTCGAGAGGAGGTTGCCGAGGAGCTGGTGGAGCCGCGTCGGGTCACCGAAGACAGGGAGCTCGCCGCCGGACTCCATGGTCAGCGCGACCCCCGACACCGCGGCCGACATCTGCATGGATTGGACCGCATCCTCGGCCAGTCGGTTGAAATCGAGCTCCATGAAGGCGACCTTGAGGCCGTGCCCCGCTCCGGGGTCTGCAAGCAGGTCCTCGGCGACGCGTTGGAGTTGGTCCGCGTTCCGTTGAATGGTCTGCAGCATGCGCATCTGCTCGTCCGAGAGGTCGGTCGACGCGTCGACCAGTAGCTCGAGGAACCCGCGTATGGAGGTGATCGGCGTCCGGAGCTCGTGCGAGACCGTGGCCACGACGTCGTCCTTCATCTGAGTCAACTCGCGCAAGCGATTGTTCTGCTCAATGAGCGACTGCGTCACTTCCTTTTGGATGGCGAAGAGCCGCTCGCGATCGGCCGCCAGCTCCTCGCGCTCGGTGACGTCGATCGCCACCACGACGTACCCACCACTCGGCGGGGCCAGCGCGTCGTCGCCTGCGTCCCCTTCCGCGACCTCCGTGGTCCCCGCATCCTCGGCCCCGTAGCTGTCGAAACTTCCATCGAGAGAGGGGTCGTCGGGCGTCGGCACCGGGAGGGCCCGCACCCGGACGACGCAGCGCCGCTGCTGGCCGTCCTTGCGGGTCGCCGTCCAAGGGATCTCTGCTGCCGTCTCCACGTCGACGGGGTTGAGGGCCGCCATTGCGTCGATCGTCTGGCGCCGCTGGTCGATCTGGGCTGGGTCGATGAAGTCGGCGATGGAGCGGATGCCCACCACCTCCGACGCCCGGAAACCCAGCATTTGCTCGGCTCCAGCCGAGAAGAAGGTGACCGTGCCCCCCGGGTCGACCCCCATGATGGCGCTACCGGTGGCGGCTCGGAGCAAGGTCTCGAGGCGGTCCCGGGCGTAGTGCGCCTCGCGCGCGTTGCGACGGGAGAAGCGGGACTGCTGGGCCAGGTCGTGAAGGTAGGTGCGGTCGCGGGACACGATGGCGTACACGGTGAATGCGACGAGCGTGGCGACGACCGCGATCACCACGACCTGTCGCCACAAGAAGGAGGGGTACTTGGGCGCGCCCACGACCAGCAACGGGATGACCAGCGCGAGGCCCAAACAGAAGAGCCCGACGAGCAGATGAAGGCGACGCCCGTACAGTGCGAGCCAGACCACGGGCACCAGGAACACGACGACCAGGCCAGCGTCGCCGCCGCCGTGGGCGTCGCGGATGAGCGCGATCACCGCGATGTACCCGATCGGGCCGATCACTGAGACCCAGGCGGGCAGCCGGTCCCAGGGCAACCGGAACGTAGCCGCCACGAGCAAGAAGAAGAGGAAGCCGGCGATGGCGATCTCCCGCCTGGACTGGTGGGGAAACGGGACCACTGCGATGAGGACCGTGCCGACGGTCACGAGCGCCAAGATGGCGAGGCTCGATCGCCTCGAGGCGGAAAATCCGATCGGTGAAGCGGCCCCCGATGCTCCCGGGCCGACGAGCTCGGTCGGCGTTCCCGCCCTGGCCGGCAGCTGCGACTCGTGCCGATCGTGGTCGTCGCGGTGGGAGTGGGGCGGCGTGCTCACCGGCTTCGTGCGCGGTAGCGGTACCCGAATCCCCGCACCGTTTCGATCGGAGTCTCCTCACCGTCGTCCCAGCCCAGCTTTCGGCGGAGCCGGAGGACCGCGTACTTGACCCGTGTCGGGGCCAGGCCGCTCGGGTCGTCCCATGCCAATTCGATCAACTGGTCTGATGAGAGGACCTGGCCCTGGTGGCGGGTGAGGGTGGCGAGCAAGCGGTACTCCGTCGGGGTCAAGACGACCGGGGTGCCCTCAATGGAGACCTCCTGGTGCGCGAAATCGACGTGCAAAGCGCCATCGTCGAAGGTTGTGACCGGGTCGTTCCGCATCACCTGGCGGCGGCCGACCGCCTGGAGGCGAGCCAGGAGCTCGACCCGGCTGAAGGGCTTGGTCAGGTAGTCGTCCGCGCCGGCGTTGAGCCCGCGCACCTTGTCCCGCTCGGTGCCCAACGCCGTGAGCATGAGCACGGGCACGTCGCTCATGTCGCGGATCCGCTCCAAGACCTGCCAGCCGTCGAGGTCGGGGAGCCCGACATCGAGGATGACGATGTCCGGATGGTTCTGGTGGAACTTTCGTACTCCGTCGCGCCCTTCGGTGGCCTCGGAGACGGCGTAGCCCTCCCGCTCGAGCAGGGTTTTCAGGAGCTGGCGAATGTCGGCCTCGTCCTCGATGACCAGCACGGAGATGTGACCGTCTCGCATCAAGGTGCAACTGTAATGGGGCAGCTACCAGGCGCGTCGAAAAATGAAACCCGGGCTTAGATCGCGAAAGACCTGCTTGCGCTGCGAATTGTGCCGGGAGTCACGATCTGCGCGGAGATGGATTCGGTGCAGGGGTGCCAAGAGCGCGCTACAGGACGCCAGACGAGGCCCGGGAGAGATCGGCTTGGGAGCGAAAGGTGCGCCGGCCCGGGTCGTCGATTTCCCCCTCGGATTGCTCCGACCGACAACGGCTCTGAGCCGGCGCAGCCCTTCGCTGCTCCGTCCCCCCGGTGTTCCCCCTTTGAGAATCCGTTCCCCTTCGACCGGACACTCACCGTCAGTCGTCCCCCTCCCGACGACCGTCACCACGGGGCTGTTGTTGCTCTTGGTTGCTGTGGGCCCACACTCTGCCCAACGGCCGTCGCAACCCCGGAGACTTTGGGTTGCAGTTCGGTTGCGCCGCCACGACCACGGCCGGAGCGCGCCGGACCGGACGGGTCACGTCAGGGTCGGCCCTTGCTCCGCTCTGAGCGCGGAGAGCCGCGGCCGGACGCGGCCGGACTGGGAACCCGAAGCTCGTGAACCACCAGAGGCGATCGCGCCGGGCGGGATCGCAGCAAGGGCCACCAGCGGGCAGAACCAGCGGGGCAGATAGGACAGCGCGGCTCGAGGTCGGGCGACGGTTCCCCGGGTCGTCGCTGGTCAGGCTCACCAAGTGTTCACCGAAGCGCTGACCGAAGCGCTCATGAAACGGCGATACCACGCAGTAGGGTTGTCACTTCGCAACCCTCCCCGGTCCAAGGATCGTCATGACACCAACCACGGCGCTGATCCATTCGGTTTTCGCTGCCACCTCCAAGTCCACCACCAATCCCCTCATCACGCTCTTGCCGCTCTTGGCCATCGGCGTGCTGGGCTACTTCTTCTTCATCCGGCCGCAGCAGCGCAAGGCCCAGGCCGCCCGGCAGGCAAAGACCTCGGAGATAGAGGTCGGCGACGAGGTGCAGACCGTGGGAGGCGTCATCGGCACCGTCCTCGAGATCCACGGCGACCGCTACACCCTTCTGACGGGGGCGCTGGGAGACGACGGCAATCTCGACGGACCGCAGCCGACGCGCATCGTGTTCATGCGGGCGGCCATCGCGAAGAAGATCGAACCGATTGAGGACATCCGGCTCCAGGACAATCCAGCCGACGGGGAGGACGTCCAGGACATCCGGAATACCCGCGGCACCTCGGGGAACGGCAGTGGCGCGGCCGACGACGGCGAACGGCAGGGCGACAGCGCGCCGCACCAAGAGCACTCCGGGGAGGCAGAAGAGGCGTGAGCCCCAAGTCGGGGGGACGAGCCCAACGACGGCAGCGCCGCAACCTGATCGCCAGTGTCGTCGTCGTCATCGCGATCGCGATCGGTTCCTTCGGCGCAACGGTGGCGGCTAAGTGGTCGCCGCGTTTGGGGTTGGACCTGGCCGGGGGGGTGTCCGTCGTCTACACGGCCGTCGGACAGCACATCTCGCAGTCCGATCTGAACGAGACGGTCAACATCTTGAACCTGCGCGTCAACGGCCTCGGCGTCTCGGGGGCGCAGGTCGAAACGACGGGGAAGAACCAGGTGTCGGTCTCCATCCCCGGCGTGACCGACGCGCAGCAGGTGCTGCGCCAGATCGGCCAGACCGCCCGCATGTACTTCCGTCCGGTGCTCTGCTTCGCCTACCCGGAGGCGAAGCCGAAGCATGCGCCGGCGCACTACGTTCCGCCCCGGAGTACGGCGTCGGTTCCCGCCTGTAACCCGCAGGCCCAGCTGACACAGTCCGCCCTCGGGGTGACGCCCGACAACTCGAAGCAGGGCTTCCACTCGAACAACGTGCCTCCGGACCCGCAGTACGCCAGCGCTCCCTCGACCGACCCGCTCAAGCCCGGGTACTCGAGCAGCGCCGTGCTCCTGCCGGGATTGGCCAACGCCTGCAACGGTGTGCGGTGTGTCCTCGGCCCGAGCCAGATGACGGGGCACGACATCGCCAGTGCCACCGCGACCCAGAACCAGCTCGGCGAGTGGGTGGTCGACTACACGCTGAATGGGTCCGCCGGGTCTGCGAAGTGGGACCAGGTCGCGCAGCAGAACTTCCACCAGCTCCTGGCCATTGAGCTCGACGGGGACGTGTACTCGGCGCCCATCATCCAGCCGACGCAGGCGGCCTTCTCCTCGTTCCAGGGCAAGGGCGAGATCTCCGGCAGCCTGACGCAGCAGGACGCCCAGAACCTGGCCCAGGCGATGAACTACGGTGCGCTGCCCATCACCCTGCGGGCGGCCACGTCCGAAACCGTCTCGGCGACGCTGGGCCATTCGGCTCTGGTCGCCGGCTTGGGTGCGGGCATCGCCGGCCTCGTCCTCGTGCTGCTCTACGTCCTGCTCTACTACCGCGCGCTCGGTCTGGTGGTGATCTCGGGACTGCTGCTCACGGCGATGTTGCTGTGGGCGATCATCTCGGCGCTCGGGCACACGTCGGTGGCACCGAGCTTCGACTTGGCCGGCATCACCGGCCTCATCGTCTCCATCGGCATCACCGTGGACTCCTACATCGTCTACTTCGAACGCCTCAAGGACGAGACGCGATCGGGGCGGTCCGTCCGCACGTCGGTGGACCGCGGCTTCAAGAGCGCGTGGCGGACGGTCTGGGCGGCCGACGTCGTGTCGTTGTTGGCCGCGGTCGTGCTGTACCTGGTCGCTGTCGGCAACGTGAAGGGCTTCGCGTTCTTCCTCGGGTTGTCCACCATCATGGACATGGCGATCACGTGGTTCTACTCGCGCCCGCTGGTGATCTTGCTCGGGCAGAGTCAGCGCCTCTCCGGTGAGGGCGCCTTCAGCATCGCCACCGGGCTCGGGGCCGGTCGCCAGCCCGTAAGCGCTCCGGCAGGTGGAGGCGGGTCGTGAGCGACACCCCGCGCCGAGACGGCCCGCAGGGCGGGGACGGCTCCGACGGCTCCGACGGCTCCGGCGGCCCGCACGGCGATGGCAGCGCGCTCGACGACGTGAGCGAGGCGGACGTCGAAGAGCTCGAGACGGGCGTCGACGTCGCGGACCTCGACGAGGACGAGCGCGTCACGCTCGACGACGCCGCTCGCGCGCTGTTGGCCAGGCCCCGGCGGGGCCACGGGCCCATCGCCCGCCTCTACCGCGGGGAGACCCGGTTCGACTTCGTCGGCCGGCGCCGGATCTGGTTCGGGATCTCGGCGATCATCATCGTCCTGGGGATCGTCTCCCTGGTCGTGCACGGCGGGCTGAACCTGGGGATCGAGTTCAGGGGCGGCACCGAGTGGACGATCGCCGCGCCGGGCGTGACGCAGTCCCAAGCGGTCGACGCCATGAAGGGCACGGGGTTGATCGACCCGACCGTCCAGCTCCTCGGGACCGGGAGCAAGCAGACGCTCAATGTCCAGTCAGACCTCAACAAGCTCAGCCAGGCCAACCAGGACCAGGTGAGCCGGAACGTCCAGAAGGCGATGCTCGAGCTGACCGCAGCGCACGCCCCGAGGACGGCGCACGGGTCCCACGCGGGAGCGACCACGACGACGGCGGCCAACGCGGCCACGACGACGACGACGGCGGCGGGCGCAGGGGCCACCGCGACGACCACCACGACCGCGCCCGCGACCCACACGCCGGCCGCGGACAAGATCAGCATCACCACGGTCGGCCCGACGTGGGGTTCGTCCATCACGGACAAGGCCATTCAGGCGCTGATCATCTTCTTCATCGTCGTCGCCATCTACATCAGCATCCGCTTCGAGCCCAAGATGGCCTTGGCCGCCTTCATCGCCATGATCCACGACGTCTTGGTGGCGGTCGGCATCTACTCGATCTTCAACTTCCAGGTGACGCCCGACACCGTGGTGGCCATCCTGACCATCCTCGGCTACTCGCTCTACGACACCGTGGTGGTCTTCGACCGCGTCCGTGACAACACCAGGGGCATCGGCGCCAGCGGGCGCATGACCTATCCGCAACTGATCAACCTGTCGATGAACCAGACCCTGGCTCGCTCCATCAACACGTCCGCCGTGGCCATCCTCCCGGTCCTCGCCGTCCTGCTGATCGGCGCCCAACTCCTCGGGGCCACGACGCTCCAGTCCTACGGGCTCGCACTCTTCGTGGGCCTGCTCTCGGGGGCCTATTCGTCGATCTTCATCGCGTCCCCGGTCCTCTGCATGCTGAAGGAGCGCGAGGAGCGGTGGGTCACGATCGCGCGCCGCCTCGGGCAGCGCCACGAGGAGGCGTTCTCCTTCTCCGCGGTGGACGCCGCCACCATGAGCACCCAGATCAGCGTGGCCGCCGGCGGCCAGGTGCGTTCGGGCGGCGGAGGTGCCGCTGCCGCGCCGAGGCCCGGCGGCACCAAGCGCAGTGGCCCCATCCGGCCGGGGTCGGGAGCGCGACCCAGGGGAAAGGGGACGGGTTCGGGCGCGGGTGCGGGTGCGGGCACCGGCACGGCCGTCATGGACCGAACCCAAGGCGGAGCGGGTCCGGGGACCGGAGGCTCGGGCGGACAGGCGCCCCGGCCGCGCAAGAGCAAGGGCAAGCGTCGGCGCTGACGTACGCTCCCAGCATTTCCCCAGGCGAGTAGCCTGGACGGATGGTGGCACTAGCCCGAACGACAGAGGCTCCCGCCGCCCCTGCCGACGCCGCGGGCGACGGTGCGCAGCGACCGCAGAGCGAGCGGGCATTTCAGGATCTGCTCGCGCCCGTCCTGGCCGAGTACAGGCAGAACCGGCCCGACGACCCGCCCGAGGACGCGGAGTTGATCGTCGCAGCCGGGCGGACCGCCCTGGCCGCCCACGAGGGCCAGTTCCGGCGTTCGGGCGAGCCGTACATCACGCACCCGGTGGCCGTGGCGACCATCGTGGCCCAGCTGGGCCTGGACGCCC
>JBPYFR010000141.1:0-4718 GCA_051985685.1 Acidimicrobiales bacterium | reverse complement strand
ATCTGGCCGAACACCACCAGGTTCGGATTGGACACGACGCCGGCCGCGTAGAGCTCGAACGGATCGAAGACGAAGGACCCGCCGAGGAGGTCATCGCCTATCACCACCCCGCGCTGGCCGAGGCCGGCCTCAGCAATGAACGGGTAGGCCGCTCCGAGATTGCGGGTCGTCACCTGATGGACGGGTAGGTGTGGCGATCGTTCCCTCATGCCGGTGAACGGTCTCCCTCCAGCTGGTGGAGGCCGCCGTTACCCTGAGAAGCGCCGAGAAATGTGGGACTGCCCGAAAGGTGACTGGTGAGCGAACCCACTCGAACACACCCGTCACTGCTATGGGCACTGACCGCACTGACGATCGTCAGCGGGTTGAACGACGCGGTGAGCTATCTCGGCCTCGGCCGCGTCTTCACCGCGAACATGACCGGCAACGTCGTCGTGCTCGGCTTCGCTGCCGCCGGCGCGCGCGGGTTCTCCGTTAGCGCCACCTTTACCTCTCTTGCGTTGTTCGTCGTCGGCGCTGTCGTTGCGGGACGCATGGCACGACAGGTCCCCTCGCGCCGCACCCTTTTCCTCGCAGCCTTGGGGATCGAATTGGTTTTCACGGCCGCCGCGGCCACCGTCGCCGGCCTCGGGCCCTCGATCGGATCGGGCTGGCAGCGCTTCACCATGATCGCCCTCCTGGCTTTCGCGATGGGCGTCCGAAACTCAATGGTGCGACGCCTTGGGGTGCCCGACGTGACGACCACTGTCCTCACGATGACCTTGACCGGACTCGCCGCGGACTCCTGGTTCAGTGGCGGGACCAACCCCAACGCTGCCCGCCGTGTCGGGGCGGTGGTTTCGATGTTCGGTGGCGCGGTCGTGGGTGCGGTCTTGATCCTCCACGTCGACGCCATCTGGCCTCTCGCCATTTCGTCAGGGATCGTCGCCACTGCCGCCGTGGTGATGTGGATGCGGCCTGCGGCTGACCTCGATCCGCCATCGTGACCTTTCTCAGACCGGACGCCCGTCCTCCAGGTACACGCACTCCTGGGCGCCGAGTGCCGCGCCAACCCGGCGCCGAAGCGGGCCACTGAGCATCTCGAGCGCCCGCGCTGGTTTGACGAAACGGTGCTCGGACAGTTCGGCTTGCTGCAAGGTGATGCCGTCAAGGGCGTCGACGGGCAGGACGCCGCAGTCGAACAGAAAGCGCATCCCACCGGGTTTGGACGGCCTCGGGCGGAGGAAGTCGACCGCGGCGAGGCGGCCGGACCTGACATCGAGACCCACCTCTTCGTGCACCTCCCGCCGGCAGGCCTCCCACGGTGTCTCGCCGTCTGCTTCCATGATCCCGCCCGGGATCGTCCAGTGCGCTTTGTAGGTGGGGTTGACGATGAGCAGCCTGCGCCGCTCGTCGAAGATCAGCGCGCCAGACGACGCGGGTATCCGCGGCAGCACGAAGGTCTCGTCGACCTCTTCGTCGTCCACGGTCATGCGATGCCCAGCCGCTGCAGCTGCTCCTCGGGGGCTTCCACCCGCTTCAACGCCAACCGCAGCACATCGAGCATCTCTGCCTCTTCCGCCGCCCCCGTGCCGGCCAGGTTCTCGGTCTCGTCGGGATCGTCGCTCAGGTCGAAGAGGAAGTGCGCGTCCACCACGTTGGAGCCCACCCAGAACGGGAGACGATCACCAGGCCGGAACGGCTGTCGGATGACCGGCACCTCCGATCCCGGCATGAAGTCCAGGCGGGCCCGCCGGTCGGGCCGGGGGAGACGGACCAGGTCCTCGAGGCCGTGGACCGTCATGGTGGACCACCGGTTGGACCACATGGAGAGGGGGAAGTTCTCGCCGTCGGCACCGCGGGCATACTTGCGACGGCCGTCGGTCACTTGTACCCAGTTCCCGTAGACGCCGCCGATCGCCCATTCTCGAGTTCGTGCTACCTCCTCGCTCAGGAGCGGAACGAGGGAGACACCGTGAGACGTGCCCGCTGCGTCGACGCCGAACACGTCGGCGATCGTGGCGTGGATGTCGACGTTGGTCGTCAGCCCATCGCATTCCGTCCCGCCCGGACGGCCGGGCCAATGGACGAGGAGGGGAATGTGCCCGAGGGGCTCGTACTGCATGACGCCCGGCTTCCCCCAGATGTCCTTCTCACCGAGGTAGTGCCCGTGGTCGGTGCACACGATGACGGCCGTCGTGTCCCACAGGTCGCGCTCGTCCAGTGCCGCGAACACCTCTCCCACCCAGTGGTCGATCATTGAGAGCTTGGCGCCGTAGTTGGCCCGGATCTGGCGGCCTTCGCGCTCACTGAGACGTCCGCCGGCGACGGCACCAATGTCGTACGGTGGCCAGATCAGATGCTCGCCTCGCCACTCGGGGTCGTAACGACCGAGCCAGCCTTCGGGAGCGTCGAACGGTTCGTGGGGATCGAACTCGTCGACGAAGAGCATGAAAGGCGCTGCGTCCTGGGTTCCATTACGCAGCCACTCGGCGGCGGCGCGCATCGTTTTCGGCCCTGGGAAGTCCTCCTCGGAGCGGAAGAACGTGCGCGACCGGTCATACGGACGGTCGGACGCTCCCTCGAAGCCCATCCGGTCCCGCCAGTACCATCCGCCGCCGCGTGCCGGCAACGCCGGGGCACCGATGTAGCTCGGGTCGCTGTAAGTGCGCCAGGGGTCGCCCTCATGACCACGCACGTAGTCCCAGGCATCGAAATCGGTGTGATAGTTCTCGCCTCCGATCTCGAAGAGGTGGGGATGATCCGAAACCAGCATGGTGGTGATCCCCGCCCTCCGGAGGGAAGCGGTAATGGGCTCTTCCCAGATCTCGATCGATCCCCAGGGTCGCCAGAGGAAGTCGAGGTGGCCGCACAGGATGTCATGCCGCGCCGGCATGCAAGGCAGCGAGCCGGTGACGTGCGACGTGAAGCGGACCGCCCGTTCACGGGCGAACCGGTCGAGATGCGGCGTCGCGAACTCGGTGCCGCCGTAGCTGCCCAACATGTGTCGGTTGAGGCTGTCGAGCAGGAGGACCACGACGTTGCGGGGTAAGGCACTCTCTGGGAGGCCGGACGACCCGGCCGGCTCCGCGTGGGTGCTTGCAGTCACCGAGTCATGGTAGAGGCCTCGTTGCGATCACGCGATCCCACGGCACAGCGGCAGTGTGCACGTAAAGGCCGAGGCCTGATCGCCATACAGCCGGCGCAGGGCCAAGCGGCTCTGGCCTGCCGTGTGCTGAATGACCTCGCACGCGGCCTCCAATTCCTCGTGGCCCGCCGCTGAGACGGTGACAAAACCGGCGAAGCGGAACGATGCATGCCCCTCTGAGAGCTCAGCTTCCCGCCGGGCCAGGACCTCCGACTCGCGCGCGTGCCGGGCGGTCGAGACGAACCCGCCGCGCCGGCGAAGCTCGGCGTCGGCCAAGTCGGCTGTCCGCGACGCCTCCACCTTACGTATGGCGGCATCGGGTCCGATGGGTGCCATCACGACGGTGAAGGTCGAGCGCGCCGAGCCCAGCAGCAGTGGAGCCAGGAAGTCACTCCGCACCTCTGTGCGCGGCCACTCCGCCACCCAGAACGTCGCGTGCACCATGCCGTCGACCCGCAAGGTCGACCAGTTCTCCTCCATGGCCATGGGCCACGGGTCCGCGACCGGGGCGACGACCTCGTTCGCTGTGCGACGGGGTTCATAGGTCCGCACCAACAGGTGAGCCAGATCATCGACGTCCATGAGCTTCTCGACCGAGACGTCGGCGTCGGCGAGGCGACGGACCATCGAGCCGACCTCGCGAGCGAGGGTCGCACATCCGATCTCGACCGATTTGGTCAACCGTACCTGCAGCGCCAGGACGACGTCGTGCGCGCACGCGTGCGAGTCCATGTCGACGAGTAACGAGTCGTAGGACGCCTTGGCGGCGGACGCGGCCTCCGAGGACGCGGACTCGGCGGCGAGATACGAGCGGACCCCACGGCCATCGTCGGGAAAGGAGGCGGCGACCCACTGCACGCGGTGGACGGGCGAGCCTTCGCGGGCGAGCGAAGCCAGCAACGAGGCCCAGGCACCAACTCGTTGATCCTGTTCGTCCGGACCCAGGAGTGCGAAGCTCGCGCCGCGCAGCGAAAGCACCGCGGTGAGGGTGCGCGTCGAGCGATCGTGAACGACGCCCATCTCGTGCCAATCGGCGCGCAGCAGGCGCAGGCCGCGCAGCGATCCCATGCGCCGAGTGCCGAGAGGGCTGCGGCGCCGGGATCCCCAGCAGACGACGATCGGAACCCACTCGTCCGCCGTACGACCCACGACGGGCACGGTGGCCAGGGCGCCGTAGAGGACGAGGATGCCGATCGCGGCGCCCGCACCGACGGCGTTGGGCTCCCAACGCAGGACCAGCACGCCGAAGACCAAACCGACGGCCACGGTGACGATTTGCCCCGTCCGCCACCCCGCCAGCGTGCCCCGATGCTCGCGGGGACCGAAGCGGTAACGGATGCCGCGTTCGCCGCTCATCTGTCGCGCCTCGGGGTGCTCATTCGTTCGATCCCGCGTCGGAATCGGGCCAGGCCGGCGGAAGCCAATGGATCCGAGGACCGTGCTCATCGTGGTCCGTGTAGTAGCGCGTCTTGCCCGGCTCGACCCTGCCGACCAAGCCGCCGCCCGGCGGCACGCCCTGCCATTTCCACTCGTCCTCCGGACGCTCGGGGCCGGTCGGAGCCGGCTTCCACCCTTCCGGGAGCTGCCGGGT
>JBPYFR010000140.1:0-2654 GCA_051985685.1 Acidimicrobiales bacterium | reverse complement strand
GGAAGGTCGAAGCTGCGCCGGGCGATGTCAGCGCGGCTTTCGGCGATGAGCAAGGGGGTGACCAGGATGGCCCCGACCCCGATTGGGACGTTGACGAACAACACCGAGCGCCAGCCGAGGGCGCTGGTGAGGACACCACCGAGGAGCACCCCGGCGGCAGCCCCGGACCCGGCGACGGCGCCCCAAATCGACAGGGCCTTGTTGCGTTCGGGGCCTTCCTCGAATGTCGCAGTCACGAGCGAGAGCGCGGCGGGAGCGAGCATGGCCGCGCCCAGGCCCTGTACGGCCCGGGCGGCGATCAGCCACGCCTCGGTCTGGGCTAGTCCGCCGAAGAAGGACGCGACCGAGAACACGACCAGGCCGGCCACAAACACCCGCCGGCGACCGAGCAGGTCGGCGACCCGACCCCCCAGCAGCAGGAACCCCCCGAAGGTGAGCACATACGCATTGACGACCCAGGACAGGTTGGCCAAGGAGAAATGGAGGCCCCGTCCGATCGATGGCAGGGCGATGTTGACGATGGAGGCGTCGAGCACGACAACGAACTCGGCGAGGGCGAGGAGCACCAGGCCCCACCAGCGGCGACTCGGGGAAGGCCCCGTAGCTGCGATCACTTGCCCGGTGGACGGGCTAACCGTCTGCGGCTGCGATGAGGTCGATGCCATCACGTCTCCCTCTCTCGTTTGGGTGTTTCTGGCTCATTTGTTTGTTAGAGGCTGTAACATCAGTATGAACATGTTATGATGAAAGTGTCAAGCGAAAGGTGGGACCGCCTGTGAGCGACCTGCGAGCGTCACCCCGCACGAGCCCACGAGAGCGCTACCGCGCGCACATCCGGGACGAGATCAAGGAGGTGGCGTTGCGCCAGCTCGCCGAGCTCGGTCCGAGCGGCGTGTCGGTGAACGCGATCGGGAAGGAGCTAGGCGTCTCCGGACCCGCCCTGTACCGCTACTTCGCCAGCCGCGATGAGCTCCTTACCGAGCTGGTGGTTGACGCGTACGCCGACCTCGCCGCCGCCTTGCGGTCGGCCCTCGCCAAGGGGTCCGGCCGGCGCGCCCGGTCCTCGCTGGAGCGGCTGATACGAGCCTTTCGGGAGTGGGGAATCACGAACCCGCACCGTTACCGGCTCCTCTTCGCACCGCTGCTTCCGGGCCACGACCCGAATTCCGAGCGGCTCGTGGGCGCGAGCCGAGCGCCCATGGAACTTCTCCTGGCCGCTATGCCCCCCTCAGATGGAAGCCTGCCGTCCCCGAAGCCTCTGGCGGCGGAGGCGGCAGCCTGGATGCAGGCTCAGGCTCTGACCTCCGACCCCTCCACGGCCATCCGAGCGGTGCAGATCTGGAGCCGGATGCACGGCTTCGTCAGTCTCGAGATCGCCGGAGCCTTCGCGTCCATGGGATTGGACCCGGACGCGCTCTTCGACCTTGAACTGTCCAGCCTGGAACGATGACGCGGCGCGCCGTTCAGTGAAATGCGGGTATGCCGCCGTTGCGCAGAGGCAGTTTCATCGTGCGTCACGGACGCTTTCGACCCGCTGTTTGAGGGCCCGGTTGAAGTCCTCGTACCCTGACTGGTTCCTCTGCCTGTTCATGAATGGCTTCATGACGGCGACGAGCGCGCCGGAATAGCGTTCTCCATGAGTCATGCGGGTTGTGCCGTCGGCGTTGCGGTCGAGGATGAAGAAGTGCTCGCCGTCGGCAATCCCACCGAAACCGAGTTTGCCGATCCAGCGCAGCTCGTCGTCCGGTGTGGCAGCCAACACTCTGGGCTTGAAGGCCATGCCGCGTCCGCCATTGGCGCCCATGTGCACCTTGAGCTTCGTTCCCACCTGGGCACTTCCTTCGATCGTCATATGGGGATTCCACTCGGGGTAGGCGGCGAAGTCGGTGAGCACCTCCCACACCAACTGTTTGGGGGCATCGATATCAACGGTCGTACGAATCGTGATGCTCATGATTTGTCTCTCCTACGTGTCAGGCCGTCGGCTCGACCGACGCCCGGTGCTGGTAGAGGAACCGTCTTCCGGCGGCCTGCGTCTTGAACCCGCACCCCAGCCCGGTGACGAAGACCGCTCGTCGGGTCGCAGAGCCCGTATCTCCAGATACGTCGAGATGATAAGCGGCGATCGCGTCTGCCCCTGGCCTACCTCGGATGTTTGCGTCCCACGAGATGAAAGATGCGACTGAGTTGGCGGTAGGGGTCTCGTCGACCGGCTTCAAGTTCGACTGCGGCTGCGGCCGCCACCTGCTTGGCATCTCTCGGGTCCAGCTTGACTCCACTGAAGTCGAGCCAGTCGACGAACAGCCATACCCCGTACCAACACAGCGGCTCCACGCCGCGGCTCTTCACGAGCCCGCTGAGCTCCTCCACCGTGTCGGCTCGGGTTGGCAGTCCGAGCACACCAATCTCGTTCCGGGCGTCAAACGCCGCGAGGGCGTCGTCCCACCGTCGTTCCAGGGCCGGGCGAACCGCGCTCGCGTTGGCGTTGCCCGCCATGATCGAGACGACGCCACCGGCCGCAGCGCATTGGCACAGCTGGTCGAGTAACGGTTCGGGCTGCTCGAGGTACCCGAGCACGCCATGACACAACACGGCGGTGAAGCGTTGACCATGCACCGCCTCGTCGGCGTTCTCGCCGTCGGCTTCCAAGAGCG
>JBPYFR010000139.1:0-2384 GCA_051985685.1 Acidimicrobiales bacterium | reverse complement strand
CGTCACATCCTCCAACCCGCTGGCGGGCGCGGCATGCGTGGGGACCGGAGTCGGGCCGAGGGGCATCGACGAAGTCTGGGGTATAGCCAAGGCCTACACCACCCGCGTGGGCGCCGGACCGTTCCCGAGCGAGCTCCATGGCGAGATGGCTGAGACGATCAGGGAGCGCGGCGGGGAGTTCGGCACGACCACCGGGCGGGCCCGGCGCACCGGCTGGCTCGACCTCGTCGCCCTGCGCTATGCGGCGCGCCTGAACACGCTGAGCGCACTGGTGGTGACCAAGCTCGACGTGCTCTCGCAGCTGGATCGCATTCGGGTCTGCACAAGCTACCGGGGGGCCGACGGCGCCGAGTTCGGCGACTTCCCCTACCACCAGACCGTCCTTCATCACGCCACCGCCGAGCTGACCGAGCTGCCCGGGTGGAAGGAGGATCTCGGCGACTGCCGCTCCTTCTCCGAGCTCCCCGACGAGGCCCGCGAGTACATCCAGTTCATCTCAGAGCACGTTGGCACGCCGGTGAGACTCGTTGGCGTGGGGCCTGGACGCGAGCAGGTGGTGTGGACGGAGAGCGCCGATCAGACGATCGTCGGGGCAAGCGGCGCGCCGCCTCTGGCTGCGGAGTGACCTGCGGTTACGGCTCCGGTCGGCTGGGGTTCATGGCCCGGGTCAGCTGGGCTCCAGGCGCGAGCTATCCGCGGGGCGCGTAGCGATGGTGCAGCAGGAGGTCGTTTCCATCGGGATCGGTGAAGAACGCCATGTGGCAGACGCCGGTGTCAAGTATCTCGCCCATGAACGTGACGCCCTTGGCCTCGAGTTCGCCCCGGGCCTTGGCGACGTCGTCGACGTGAAGCGCGAGATGGCCGTTCTTTTGAGGCGCGAACTCCATGCCAAGTCGTTCCGGCTCCCAGATTCCCAAGCACGTTTCGCCGGCCCAGAACTCCGACTCGGCACGCTCGTCGGCGCGCAGGCCGAGCGTCTCGGAGTAGAAGCGTCGCGAGCGCTCGGAATCCTGCGGGGGGATTGCGACGAAGTCAAGCTTGGTGATCATCGGTCACGCGTCCTTCCTCAGGGTCTGGTACCCGCGAGTCATACCACGGCTCCAGGAGACGCCGACGACTCACGGGAGCGCTAGCCGCTCCACCTGACGATCGCTGCATGAAGCGCCGTGATCTGGAGCGCCATTCGCGCGCTCACGGTTGTCGCCCGATCGACGAGGGCGCCAATCACACGCGCTGGGCTGGACCCGAGGGCGCACGATCGGTCGTGCCGCGCCACCGCGAGATCGATTACAAGCTTGCGCTCAGGATCTGTCGCCAACTCGCGATGACTTCTTGGCCATGGTGGCCTCCTTTGCCGTCGGTCCCGCCCGAAGCGGGACTGTGTCGCCGTCCACGCACGCGAACGGGTGCGAAAATCAGGCGGCCAGGCCCGCGGAGGGACCGAGGCTGAAGGCAAGCCCGTGCACGGAAGGAGGAAATCCGTTCTGCTGCAGGCGAGAACTCGACAGCGGGAGGTGCCGGATGAAGGCGATTGTGGTGACGGACGAGGCTGCGGGAACGGCCGGGATGACGCTGGTGGAGCGGCCCGAGCCGGAACCGGCGATAAACGACGTCGTCGTTCAGGTTCATGCGTCGGGATTCACCTCGGGCGAGCTGACGTGGCCCTCGACCTGGACCGATCGCCTCGACCGTGACCGAACACCGTCGATTCCCGGGCAGGAGCTGGCCGGAGTGGTCACCGCCCTCGGCTACGGCACGACGGGGGTGTCGATGGGACAGCGGGTGCTCGGCATGACGGACTCGTATCGCGGCGGCGGGCTGGCGGAGTATGTGGCGATCGAGGCGCGTAACCTTGCACCGCTGCCGGGCGACGTCGACTTCACGGTGGGCGCGAGCCTGCCGATGCCGGGTCTCACTGCGTGGCAGGGACTGTTCGAGCACGGCCGCGTGCAGGCGGGGCAGAGCGTCCTCGCGCACGGTGCGGCCGGCTCAGTCGGGTCGATGGTGACCCAGCTCGCACGTGAGGCCGGCGCCTACGTCATCGGCACCGGGCACGCGGTCGACCGTCAGAAGGCGCTCGACTTCGGCGCGCAGGAGTTCGTCGATCTCGACAACGATGCCCTGGAAGACGTCGGCGGCGTCGACCTGGTCTTCGACGTCATCGGTGCGGACATCCAGAAGCGGTCCGCAGGCGTGATTCGAGCCGGAGGGACACTGGTGACCATCGCCGGCCCGCCCGAGGCGCGGCCCGCGGACGGCTTGGCGATCGACTTCGTTGTCCTGCCCGATCGTGCCCAACTGGGTGAGATCGTCCAGCGGGTGCGGGACGGACGGCTGCGGACCAACATCGGCAACGTCGCGACCCTCGACGATGCCGTTGCAGC
>JBPYFR010000138.1:0-5010 GCA_051985685.1 Acidimicrobiales bacterium | reverse complement strand
GGGGTCGATGTCGGACCAGTCGTAATAGGACGTCACGAGGGTGCCGTCGCCGACCGGCTCGAGCGTGTACCCGTAGACGTGGCCGATCTGAGGCCGAATCTGCCCAAGAATGGTCCAGGCGATCTCGCGATCGGGCTCATACGTGATGATGTTGATGGTGACGTCGTACTTGCCCATCGGATAGTCGTTGAGCGCCTCGCGGTCCATGTGCACCACGAACTGATCGCCCACCTTGGTCGCCGGCTCTCCCGTCGCGTCTTGCAACATCCCTGAACTATCGATGGTGACGTGCCCTTGGGGGTCGCTCAGCAACGCGAAGATCCGGGCCGGCTCCGCCGGGATCTTCCTCTGCACCTCCATGCGCTCGGTCGCGGTGGACTCGTTGGTCTCTGTCTCATCACGCACTGTGGCATTGTGCCACTTGCCGTGCGCACCAGCGTTGGTGCGGTCAGAGCGGGCTATGGCGCGCCGTCGCCGGTGATGAGCGATTCGTCGAGCCCGAGGAGCTCGAGCGTCGTGGTCCCCGACCGCAATGTCTCGAAGAACCCCTTCTCCTTCGTCGCCCGTGCGCGTCCCGCGGCCAACACCTCGTCCAGTGCGCCAGCCGGCACGATCGTGACGCCGTCCGCGTCGGCCACCACCCAGTCGCCCGCCGACACGAGGACCCCGCCGACGCGCACCGGGAGGCCCACCGTGCCGGGCTTGTCCTTGGTCGCACCCGGCAAGGCGACGGTAGAGGAGAACACTGGAAAGCGGTGTGCCTCGAGCGCGGCCACGTCGCGCACGCCGCCGTCGAGGACGAGCCCGGCCAGCCCGGCTGCTTCTGCCGCGGTCGTCAGCACCTCGCCCCAATAACCGCGGTCGGCGACCCGTCCTACGTCGACACACAGCACCGCCCCGCGTGGCGCACGGGTGACGGCCACGTGCACGGCCAGGTTGTCTCCGGGCGCGCACCGCACCGGATACACCGCCGCCGCGACGGACGCACCGGCCCAGGCCGGTCGAAGGCGCCGGTCGGCGGGGAGACCGCCGGACTCACCCACCGTCGCCGCCCCCAGCTCCGCCAGAGCGGCCGCGATCTCCTCCTCGGTCAGGTCCCCGGTCACCACACCCAGCCTCCTCGTCTCGTCGATCAGCCTCTCCGGTGCATTCGACCACCCAGCGGAGCTGACACACCAGCTCTACACTCCTCCCCGTGACCGGGGACATGCTGATCGTGACGCAGGTGGCGCCGTACGTCGACGGCCCGGCTGGAGTGCACGGCACCCTCACACAGGCGACGACCGCGTTGTCCGAGCTGGCCGTGCTCGATGGCCTCTCCCCCATCGCCGTCCCAGACGTGCGCGACCTGTCGCCCGACGAGCTCGCGTCGGCCCGCGTGCTCGCGCTCTTCACCATCGGCGAGACGCCGTGGTCGAACGAGCAGAAACTGGCCGCTCACACCGCCTGGAACGAGGGCGGCCTGCGTGTCCTCGGAGTCCACTCCGCCACGGACGCCAGCCACACCTGGCCGGAGTACGGGGCCATGCTCGGCGCCCGCTTCGACGGGCACCCTTGGACCCAGGACTTCGCTATCGACGTGTCCGACCCCGACCACCCCGCCACCGCGCACCTCGGGGGTCGCTGGGACTGGCACGACGAGGTGTACCTCTTCCGCGACCTCCGGCCCGACGCCCGGGTGCTGCTCCGGCTGGCCGACGACCAGGTCGACCTCTCGGCGCCCGAGGGGCGGGTGCCCGACTGCGGCTTTCCGCTGGCCTGGTGCATCGAAGACGGTGCCGCGCGCTCGTTCTACAGCGCACTCGGTCACTTCCACCTGGCGTGGGAGCTGCCGATCTACCTGCGCCACCTGGCCGGGGGGCTCGCCTGGCTGGGGGCGGACGCGTAACCTGACGCCCATGTCAGGGTCCTCGGTCGCACCTCCACTCCCGGACACGATGGCGGCTGCCGTGTACCGCTCGCCCGGTGTCTTTGCGGTCGAGGAACGACCCGTCCCCCGACCCGGACCCGACCAGCTAGTGGTGCGGGTCCACTCCTGCGGCATTTGCGGCTCGGACATCCATCAGCTGCGCGACGGCTGGGGTTCCAAGCCCGGAACGGTGGCCGGGCACGAATGGAGCGGCACCATCGCCGCCGTGGGTGACGACGTCGCCGGCTGGTCCGTCGGAGAACGCGTGGTCGGAGGCGCGTCGCCCAGGTGCGGCACGTGCCGCCGTTGTCGCGAGGGCAAGCCCTCGCAGTGCGAGAACCGCGCCCTCATGACGGGCGATCACGGCGATGGCGCCTTCGCCGAGTACATCCTCTGCCGCGCGGCCGGGGTCCTACGGCTGCCCGAAGGGCTGTCGGGCCGCCACGCCGCACTCGCCGAGCCTCTGTCGGTCGCGCTGCACGGCATCACCCGCTCGGGGGTGGTCCCCGGCGACACGGTCATGGTCTTCGGCGCCGGCCCGATCGGTGCACTCAGCCTCGCTGCGCTGCGCGCCATGGGCATCACGGACGTCACCGTGGTCGAGCCCCACCAAGGCCGTCGTCGGCTGGCAGCCGACCTCGGTGCCTCGGCGGTGCTCGATCCGGCCGAGCTCGAAGTGTTCCCGTCCTGGGAGCCCGAGCGACTCTCGTCGCGGGCAGTCCACGTGGTGCTGGAGTGCTCCGGGCACAGGGCCGCCATCGAGGCCGGTTTCCACCAACTGCGGCGGGGCGGGATCCTCGTCATGGTCGGCGCGGGAATCGACCACCCCACCTTCGACATCAACAGGATGATCCTCAACGAGCTCACCGTGACCGGCTCGTTCGTCTACGACCTGGGCGGCTTCGAGCGCGCGCTCGAGCTGCTGGCAAACGACGGGTTCCCTGCCGATCTGCTGATCGACCCCGCTGAGGTGCCGCTCAACGGCATCGGTGAGGCGCTCGAAGATCTGGCCCTGGGGAGGATCGCAGGCAAGGTCATGGTCGTCCCGGAGGTACGGACCTGATGGCACATCCCTACTACCCGAGCGGAAACCCGCGCTTCAACCACGTGGCAATGTCGCTGCCCGCCGACCTCCTCGACGAGACGAACCGGACCGACATCTGCCGCTTCTTCGACGAAGTGCTCGGCTTCGAGGAGATGCAGGTGATGACCCAGGACCGCCACCGGTTGATCCTCAGCTGCGTGCACTGGGACCAGTTCATCTTCCTCATCGCCGAGGACGACCCGATGCGCTGCCCGCACATGGATCACTACGGGTTCTCGGTGGGCTCGCTCGACGAGCTCAAGGGCATCCAGGAGCGGGCCGAGGCCTTCCGCAAGAAGGACGACCGGATGGAGCTGATCGACCTGCACGTCGACGACCAGACGGTCGTCAAGATCCACTCGCTCTATGTGAGCTACCTCCTTCCCATGACGGTCGAGTTCCAGTACTGGGAGTTCCCCGAAGCGGCGGCGAACTGAACGGTCCGTCACGCGACGCCGGTACGGTGCCCGCATGACACCTTCCTTGCGCTCCGAACAAGCAACCCGTGCCGAGCACTTTCGCTCGCTGCACCGGCCGGGCACCCCGCTGCTTATGCCCAACGCGTGGGACGTCGGCTCCGCCGCGCTCTTTGCTGCACTCGGCTTCGAGGCTCTGGCCACGACGAGCGGAGGCTTCGCCGCGACCAAGGGACGCCTCGACGGCGGCGTCACGCGGGACGAGGTGCTGGCACACTCCGCAGAGCTCTCCGCGGCCGTCAGCGTTCCCGTCTCAGCAGATCTCGAGAACTGCTTCGAGGACGACCCCGACGGTGTCGCAGCCACCATCACGGCGGCGATCGGAACCGGCCTCGCCGGCGGTTCGGTCGAGGACTTCACCCGGGACGCCGAGAACCCGATCTACGAGCTGACCCACGCGACCGAGCGGGTGGCCGCGGCGGCAGAGGCCGCACACGCCGGACCAGTGCCCTTCGTCCTCACCGCCCGAGCGGAGAACTACCTCCACGGCCGTCACGATCTCGGCGACACCATCGCCCGGCTACAGGCTTACCAGGAGGCGGGTGCGGATGTCCTCTTCGCGCCCCGCGTCGTCGAGCCCGACGAATTGCGCCAACTCCTCGCGTCGGTCGATCGGCCGGTGAGCGTGCTCGTCAACCCGAAAGCGCCGACGGTGGGCGAGCTGGCCGACATGGGAGTCAGCCGGATCTCGGTCGGCGGCGCCATCGCTGTCGCCGCGTACGGTGCCGCGATCAACGCCGTGACGGAACTTCGGGACAAGGGCACCTGCACCTTCTGGGACCTGGCCGCGGTCGCCGGTCCGGTCGTCAGGGACTCGTTCACTCGCTGACGGCGACTGTCACCTCGATCTCGACCGCGCCGTTCCGCGGCAAGGCCGCGACGCCGATCGCCGAGCGGGTGTGCCTCCCTGCCTCCCCGAACACCTCGGCGAGCACACGGCTCGCACCGTCCACCACCGTCGGCTGGTCGTGGAAGTCCGGCGCCGAGGCCACGTACCCGGTCACGGTCAAGACGCGCTCAATCCGGTCCAGCGACCCCAGCGCGACCTCCAACACCGCCAACGCGTTCAGCGCGCACACTGCCGCTGCCTCGCGGCCCTGATCCACGCTCACCCCGTCGCCGAGACGCCCCAGGCAGGTGAGCACGCCGTCGATCCGCGGCAGCTGCCCTGACGTCCGAGCCACGCCGTCGTGCACGACCACGGCATCGAGCGGGTCGTGTGGGGGGTGCGGGCCGTGCAGCGACAGGCCGAGCTCTCCCAGCTTGGCCCGGACTTTGCCGTCGCCCACTCCTCGCCTACCGCATGTATGGGTAGATGTTGGCGAAGTTCTGGTTCACCTTCTCAGGTAGGGGGAAGATCCCGCCGAGCTGCTTGGCGCCCCAGATGATCCTGGCCGAGCGCTCGACAAGTGCGGTGTTGTGCATGGCCTTCGCCATGGTGGTGCCGACGGCGACCATGCCGTGGTTCGCGATGAGCGCCGCACCACGATTCTCGAGAGCCTTGACCACCTGCTCGCCCAGCTCGGCCGAGCCGCTCGGAC
>JBPYFR010000137.1:0-3054 GCA_051985685.1 Acidimicrobiales bacterium | reverse complement strand
CGTGATCTCCAACGGCGTCATCAACCTGTGCGCCGACAAGAAGGCGGTGTTCGACGAAATCCACCGCGTCCTCAAGCCGGGCGGCTGGTTGCAGTTCGCCGACATCGCCAACGGCCGTCCCGTGCCACCGGAGGCGTTACGGGACATTGACCTGTGGACCGGCTGAATCGCGGGCGGGCTGCCCCGTGCGGGCTGGCAGAAGATGCTCGAAGACAGCGGGTTCGTTGACATCCAGATCGGCGACGCCGTCGACACCTTCGGCGGCGCCACCGGAGAAGAAAAGGCGCGGGCTTTCGAGGTGTACGGCTACTCCTTCCTGGCCCGCCGACATTGACAAACCGAAGGGGGAAGAATGGGACCACTCGAGCATCGAGACTTCAGAGCGCCGGACGAGACGCGCGCACCCGACAAGACCAGAGTCGAACTGGTGAACATCGCCGGCGGCCAGGTCGGCCGCTACACGTTCCAACCCGGCTGGAAGTGGTCGGAATGCATCAAGCCCGTGGTGGGCACCGACAGCTGCCAGGTCGATCACGTTGGCTACTGCATCGCCGGGAAATTGCATGTCAGCTACGCCGACGGCACCGAGGCCGACATCACCCCCGGTGAGGTGTACCGCATCGGCCCCGGACACGACGCGTGGGTCGTCGGCAACGAACCCATGGTCTCGGTCGAGTTCCAGGGCGCGGCCAACTACGCCAAACCCACCTGATGACAGCAGCCCCCGGACTCGTCCTCGACTGCGCCGATCCCGGCAAGCTCGCCGAGTTCTGGTCAGCTGCGATCGGTTACACGACCCTTGGCCATGCCGGGACCTACGTCCTGCTGGTCGACACCGACGGCAAACAACCCAAGCTGCTGGTACAACGTGTCGAGGAACCGAAGTCGGGCAAGAACCGCATGCACGTCGACATCGGGCAGCGTGTGCGTCGACGAGGAACTCGCACGGCTCGACAAGCTTGGCGCGGGCGCATCGTGGGTCACGCCATCGAGGAACGCGACAACCGCTGGATCGTCATGGCCGACCCTGAGGGCAACGAGTTCCGCGTCTGCAACGAAGGAGGGTCCGAGTAGAGGCATGGCCAGCGACGGGCCGGTACGTCCTCGCCGCGCAGACGTGGCGGCGAGCTACGACCGCGGTGTCGACGCCTACATGAACGTGTGGAGCGCGGTGATCCAACCGCCCGCGAGGATGGTCGTCGCCGCGCTCGATCTGTCATCGACAGCCACGGTCGTCGACATCGGTGCGGGCGCCGGAGCCATGGTCCCGGTAATCAGGGCTGCAACGCCCGCCGGTGTCGTCATCGCCGTCGACGCGTCGATCGGGATGCTGCGCGCCGCGCGGGACCGTACCGAGGCGCGGGTGGTGCAGGCCGACGCCCAGGCGCTACCGCTGCGTGATGGCAGCGCCGACGCTGCGCTCATGGCCTTCGTCCTGTTCCATCTCGGCGACCCGCACGCGGCGCTCATCGAAGCTGGCCGCGTGCTGCGTGCGGGCGCGCCGCTGGGCACCGTCACGTGGTCGGGCGAGTCGACAATGGGTGCGTTCACGGTCTGGGACGGAACCCTGACCGAAGCCGGCGCGCCGGCCTTGGCACCCCGGCGAGTCGACGCGGGACTCGACAGTCGTGACGCGGTCGCCGAAACGCTCACTGCCGCCGGACTGCACCCGACGAGGGTCTGGCTCGAGCCACTCAATCACCAATGGACGCCGGACACCTATTGGCAGATGGCGACCGGGTCAGGACTGAACCGCGTGCGTCTCGATGCACTCGACGAGGACGAGCGCAGCGCAACGCTCGAGCGCGCTCGCCAACGATTGGAGGTGCTCGACCCGACGGACTTCGCGTGGGCCGGTCAGGTGGTGTGCGCGATCGCGGCGCGATAAGGACGTCAGTGCTCGACGGCCGCCGCCGCTTGGATGATCTGGGCTCGGCGTCAAGATTGAGCTGGTCGTCACCGCGTTTGGACAGGGCGCCGGCGAGGCGTAGCCCGTTGTAGGGCCGTTCGGTCCGCTAAGCGGGGTCGTTGAGGATCAGCAGCGTCTTCACGGTGGTCACTCCTCTCCGACGGCGACGGGCAAGCCGGCCAGGCGCCACTCGGGCATCCCGTCAGCCAGCCGCCGCGCCTTGAACCCCTTGGCCCGGAGCCGCTCCACCGCCTGGGGGGCGAGCACGCAGTAGGGGCCCCGGCAGTAGGCCACGATCTGGGCTCGTTTCGGGAGTCGGGCCAGCACGCTGTCGAGGTCGCCGAGCGGCACTGACAGAGCACCGGGGACGTGGCCTTGGGCGAACTCGTCGTGAGGGCGCACGTCCAAGATGACCACGTCACCACGCTGGGCCCGGTTGACCAGTTCGGTGCGGCTCACCGGCTCGAGCGCGTCGCGGGCCATGAAGTAGTCGCCCACTACCTCGTCGACTTCCGTCAGTCGGGCGCGGGCCAGGTCCCGCAGGGCGACGATGAAGGCGGCAACTTCCTCACTGGCGAGCCGGTAGAACACCTTGGTGCCGTGCTTGCGGGTCTCGACCACACGGGCTTGGCGCAAGACCTGCAGGTGGGCAGAGGTATTGGTCACCCCCATCCCGGTCGCCTGAGCGAGCGCCTCCACCGTGCGCTCACCCTGGGCGAGCAGCTCGAGCAACTCGATGCGCTTCGGGCTCGCCACTGTCTTGGCAGCTCGGGCGAACTGCTCATACAACCGGTCCTTCGCCTCACGACCCTCCACCGCGCTCCTCCTCGCATCCTCCATCGTTCGCTGGAGCACCGTACCTACAGGTTCGTCCAGGAAACAGAGTCCATTAGCGGCATATTCTACTATTCTATGGAATAATAGCAGATACGAGGAGGCAGAACGATGGAGATTGTCAGCGTGGTCGACGAGGGGCTCGGGCACGCCTCGCACGTCGTCGGGCTGGGTGACGGCACGGTGTTGGTTGTCGACCCGGCCCGGCTCCCGGACCGTCAACGGCGGCTGGCCGCCGCACACGGCTGGGAGCTGGCCTGGACCGCTGACACCCACTCGCACGCCGACTACATCTCCGGGAGCCCTGAGCT
>JBPYFR010000136.1:0-7863 GCA_051985685.1 Acidimicrobiales bacterium | reverse complement strand
TCGGTGACGCGTCACCCGCCCCCCTCCGGGGGAAAGGTGCTCGTGTATGGGGGTGGCGCGCTCGGCACCTGTGCCACCGCGATCCTGCGCGCGCTCCATCCCGACGTCGAGGTGATGGTGGTCGCACGCTTTCCGGCCCAGGCGGCGCTGGCCCGAAACCTCGGGGCCACCGTCGTCGACCCCTTCCCGGTCGAACGCCTTCTCGAAGAGGCGGCGGCCTGGTCTGGTGGTGTGCTCCAGAACTTCGAAGGCAGCACACTGCCCATGGCGCATCCCGGCGGCATCGACGTCGTCTACGACACGGTCGGCACCGCGCAAACCGCCGAGATCGGCGTGAGGCTTCTGAAGGCCCGCGGCACCATGGTCAAGAGTGGGGTCCACGCACCGGAGCGCTGGGAGTGGTCTCCCCTGTACTTCAAGGAGATCTCCTGGGTGGGCAGCAACGCGTTCGGCGTGGAGGAGGTCGACGGCATCCGCATGCACGGGATCGCGCACTACCTGCGCCTGGCGGAGCAGGGCCGCGTCGACCTGACCGGGATGCTCACCCACACGTTCCGCCTGGAGCAGTGGCGTGAGGCCTTCACGGCACTGGCCACCCAGGAACAGAGCGGCGCGATCAAGGTCGCGTTCGACTTCCGCTGACCTGCACCTCTCGAACACGTGCTTGACACGCCCGGTGCAGGGCGTAGCGTCGTAGCCAGGCGGTGACCGGGAAATCGATGGCCCGGCCGGATCACACCGATCGGGACCCGGCCCGCTCGCACCACCAAGGAGGGCACGCATGAGCACCAGCCGCACGATTCAGGAGTCGGATCTCGCGCACGAGCCACCCTGGGGCGTCGACTCGCCGTCGACGACCGTGTTCGACTTCGACTACACCGGCGGGCGCGATCAGCTGCTTCGGCTCTACGACAAGGGGGCTCGACGGCAGTGGATCGGCAGTGACCGCCTCGACTGGAGTCTCGACGTCGACCTCGACAACCCGGTGGGTATGCCCGACGAGATGAATCCGCTGTTCGGAACCGAATGGTGGGAGAAGTGGGACGACAAGCAGAAGGGCGAGCTGCGCCGTCACGTCGAGGCTTGGCGCTTCAGCCAATTCATGCACGGCGAACAAGGAGCGCTTATCTGCACCGCCAAGATCGTTCAGACCGTCCCCGACGTCGACTCGAAGTTCTATGCCGCGACGCAGGTGATCGACGAAGCCCGCCATGTCGAGGTGTACAGCCGTTACCTTCACGAGAAGCTGGGTCTCGTCTACCCGCTCAACAAGGACCTCAAGGCCTTGCTCGACGACGTGATCTCCGACAGTCGGTGGGACATGACATATCTCGGCATGCAGGTGTTGATCGAGGGGCTGGCGCTCGCCGCCTTCGGCATCATCCGCAACAATGCGACCGAGCCCTTGGCCAAGGCGCTGAATGCATACGTGATGCAGGACGAGGCGAGGCACGTGATGTTCGGGAGGCTGGCGCTACGTGATTACTACCCGCAGCTGACCCAGGCCGAGCGCGACGAGCGTGAGTCTTTCTGCGTCGAGGCCTGCTATCTGATGCGGGATCGGTTCTTGGGGCAGGAGGTCTTCGAGCGGCTGGGCCTGCCCAAGGAGCTCACCACCTATGTCGAGGAGAGCGAGACCTGGCGGATGTTCCGGAACTTCTTGTTCATGCGGATCGTCCCCATATTGCGTGACGTCGGTCTGTGGGGCCCCATCCTGCGCAAAGGGTTCGACGAGATGGGCGTGATGGCGTTCGCCGACACCGACATTGACGCCGAGATGGCCGATGACGAGAAGGCGGCCGAGGACAACGACGCCGCCCGCGACGCGCGCATGGCGCATGTCAAGGTGGTGGCCGAAGAGGCCTGAGCTACCGGTCCGTCTCGGGAACCTGCGTCGGCGGGGGTCCCGCGAGTCCCGCCTGGATCTGCTGGGCGGGCTCGTTGGTGTCGAGGTAGTCGCGCCAGGAGGTGACCCTGCCCTCGCTGTTCACGTCGATGACCGTCGCGCCCTGCATCCGTATGGGGACCCTTGGACCGTTCCCGCTCGTAAAGGTGCCCGTGCCGGTCCACTCGAACACGGCCCAGTCGTCACCGCCCCTGATCCGGTCCACCCGCTGCTCCCAATCCGGGAACATCGCATCGGTATCCCGGGCGACCTTGTGCAGGTCGGTGGTCCAGGCCGTAACGGGATCGCAGAACATGCCACCGTCCGCGAAGAGGGCTGCGAACGCATCGGGACCCTTCACCGACTCGAAGCGCCGCGCCCAGGCGTCCCAATCCATCGCCGGGCTCACCGGGCCCGACCCCCACCCCGCAGGCTCTCTGCCTCGAAGGTGACGACGGCATCATCGAGCGGCAGCACGACTTGAGGCGTGACGAACTGGTGCGACTCGGCGACGAGCTTGACGGCGGTGCCCCAGGCCGTGAAGCCGACGGCGTGCCGGGCGAAGCTCATCGGTCCCTCGGTCACCCTCACCTGCACCACCCCTTCGCCCCCGGCCTGGAGTGCCGAGTGCTGCATCCGCTCCATGGCCGACTCGCGGGCAGCGTACATGGCCTCCGTGTAGTTCGTGAGCTCGACGTTCTGGGTTGACTGCCTCATGGCGACGCCGGCGGTCCGGCGGGGTGCATAGACGAAGGCGGCGCCGAACGCGAGACCGACCGGCATCCAGCCGGCGCGCTGGAGCAGTGTGAAGTCCCGTGCGGAAAGATCCGACACGAACGGCATGGCGCGAGCGGCGTCGGCGCCCCTGGAGTCGCCTTTTCCCTCGCCGGGTATCGGCTCGATGGCCGTGCCGACGAGCTCAACCTCAATGAAGTGCGTGCGCACCGACACCTCCACCCGCACTCCCACCACACCGTGGCCCCGCGCCCTGGAACACTCGTCGCGGAGGCGTTGGGCCGCGCCATCCACCGCGGCGTTGTGGGCGTCGGACGCCATGGAGATCGCGCCTCGCCCCCAATTCCACACCCCGGCCGGTACCGACACGATGCCCACCCCGGTCACCAAGTCGAGAGGCTCCCACCCAGCCGCGTGCAGCAGGAGAGCCTCGTCGACCGAGAGATCGGAGGTGATGCCCCGCGCCGAGCCAGGCGGCGCGGCCACGGCAAGAGCCTGCGCCCCTCGCAGCATCTCGGCCCGGAGATCCGGTTCCGACTTACCCTTGGCGTCGAAGGCGCTCATGCCAAGCGCACCGTCGGCTGCGGCAGCACGACCGGGTCGAAGTCCTTGAAGCGCCGCACCCGGTTGCCCTTGAGCGTGCAGTCGATGACCTCATCACCCTGGGAGAGCTCACGGGTGACCACGTCGATGACGGCGCCGTGGAGCGCATCGCCGGCGAGCTGCTCGCGCACATGCTTTCGCGCCAGCTGTCGTGCCGCCATGTGGGCCCGGCTCACCTGCTCCACCGGCTGGGGCCCGGTCGAGACCCCCCAGCCCAGCCCCATGGACCCCTCCATGAGGTACTCGGTCATGCAGTAGGCCCACACCCGCACGGACGCCAGGGCCGCGACCACCGCGACAGGCATGTAGCCGGACTCGATCGACTTGGTGAGCCGCTGCCCAGCGAGGTACGTGCTCCAGGGGCCACCCTCGCTTGGCGTCGGCCCTCCGTCGACCGTGACGGCCGTCCCGAGGAGGTGGAACTCGGTCGTTCCGGAGTCGGCCACGTGGGTGACCCGGTCCACCACGCCGATCACTCCGTGCGCGCCGTGGGCCTGCGCCTCCTCGAGCATGCGCCCGAACGCCGTCCCGTATCCGTGAGCCCATGCTTCTTCGACCCACGGCTGTTCGAGGTTCTGACCCCACACGCGGTGTTCGCCGGACACGAAGCCGTGTGGGCAGCGATAGGTCTCCGAGTACCCACCGGCGCTTTGCGGACCGCCGACGTAGGGCGACAGCCCTCGCATGTACATCGAGCCGGCTCCGTACCAGCCCCACTGCATGACGCAGAACCCCTGCACGAGGGCGACCGGTTGCAGACCGAGCTCGAGGCAGGCCGCGAAGTCGGGCACGGTCAGCCCCGACGAGAAGGCATCGGACTCCAGGCGGCGGACCGCGGCCTCGGGCAGGTCTGGCCCGCCGGGTCCGGGGTCGCCGGACGACCCGCCGGTCATCAGTTGTCCAGCGAGATGATCGTCACGGGCTTCGGAAGCGTGACCTCCCCGCCTCGCCTGCTCACCGCCGTTCCGAGCGCAAGGAACTCTATGGTGTGCGACCCCCACTGGTGGGACTTCTCCTCGAGGCGCACTCCGACGATGCCACTCGCATTGAGCTGTTGCGCCTCGTCCTGCATCCGCGTCATCGCCAGCTCTCTCGCCTCGTAGAGCGCCTGAGTGAAGTTGGGGAGCTCGACGTTCTGCCCCATGGTGCCCAGCGCCTGGGTCAACTTGCGGTGTGCGATGTGGAAGACGCAGGTGCCCATCACGAGTGCTTGGGGGACGTGCCCCGTCTGCATGAGCGTCCAGAAGTCCTGGCCGGAGAGGTCGGAGGTGAAGGGCTTCCCCAATGCGTTGCGGTAGGAACGCCCGTCCTCGGCCTTGACGGCGGTGCCGAACGCGATGAACTCGGCCGAGTCGCTCCCCCATTCGTAGTAGTTCACGTCGAGGCGGACACCGACGACACCGTCGGCGCCCAGCTCCTCCGCCTCTTCTTCCATCCGGTTCATCGCCAACTCCCGAGCCGTGTACATCGCCTCTGTGAGCTTGGCCAGCTCCTGGCTCTCCCCCCACCTCCGAGTCTGAAGGCCGATGTGATAGATCGACGAGCCCATCACGAACCCCAACGGGTGGAAGCCGGCTTCCTTCACCAGGAGGAACTCGTTGACCGACAGGTCCGAAGTGAAGAGGCCGTGTTCGAGCTCCTCCAAGCGGTGGGCCGCATCCTTCGGCAGGTCCGTCGCCTCGACCTGTGGTCGATCCTGAGGCTGAGTTTGCGGCGTTGGTTGGTCGGTCATGACTCTCCGATCATGAGATTCTCGAGGGCGAGGCGCGTGCGCTCGCTGTTGGCGGCCTCCGATTGCAAGGCCGTGAGCAACTTGGTCAGCCAGGCGTCCATCGTGACCTGTTGCCTTCGGATGCGGATCCCACCGGACGAGTGGCCGACGGTGCAGCTGACACTGCCTCCGTCGACGGCTGCCTCAAGCGTGTCGTCGCCCAATGTGACTCGCACGGACTTGATGTCGTCGGACTTGCGAAACCTTCCCGCTCGCTCGACCACCATGCGATCACCAAGTGCATCGGAGAGCTGGGCGACCAACACCTTGAGCATGATCCCGAGATCGGTGCTGTTCGACGCCAGTTGGGAGACTGCCAGGCTCAGATCGAAAGCGTCGCCTCCGGTCTGCCCGCCTACGACATCACCGTCCGAACCAGTGGGCTCCATCGACACCGGCCGCATCGTACCGTCGGCCACGCCGAACCTGCCGCTCGCCCTGCCCCGGGGGGTCAGACCACAGTTCAGTCGGTTCCGTGAACCGGCGCCGTACCCGGCGGTCGACCGGCTTGTGGCTCGCAGATGACCACCGGGATGTCCCGACCTGCCCGTTTCTGATAGCTCTCATAACCCCTGTAGGACCCGATGATCTCGGGCCACAACACCGCCTTCTCGTCGGGCGACGCCGTCCGGGCGCGCATCTTCTTGGTCTCGCCCTCGATCGTGATCTCCACGTCGGGGTTCGCGCGCAAATTGCGGTACCACTCCGGGTCACGGTCGTCGCCCCCCTTGGACGCCACCAGGATCACTCTGCTCTCGTCGTGAACCGGTGAGGCCAGCATGGTCGCACGTCGTTGCCCGGTCTTGCGCCCGATGGTGTGCAGCTCAACCGCCGGCATCCCGAAGAGGCTCTTCGGGTACCTTCCCCCGGATGCGTTGAGCACAGCCCTGTGGGTCCAGTTCATCGCGCGGAACCCGGCGTCGATCAACGACTGACGTCCTTTCGATGCTTCGGTCATGGCCCTCGCTAGCTCAGGTGGCAATTTCCTGCTGGCTCACCGTACTCGGGCGCACCAAACCCAGGGAGGGTCTGCATCACCAAGCCGCCTTCGAAGTTTAGAAGCTCACTCCTCCCCCACTGGGGGCCATCGTGGGCGGCGTACTGGTGGGCGGAGTAGTCGGCCTCGGAGCGGTCGGAGGCGGGCTGGGCGGCGGGCTCGTCGGCGGCGGAGCAGCCGGTGTCTGCGGCACCATTGGCATCGGTGCTGGTGTCTGCTGTGCCGGCGGAGTCGAGGTCGGAGTCTGCGGCATCTGCTGCGTCTGCGGTGTCGTGACCGGTGTCTGCGGCGCCTGGCTCGTGGTGGTGGGTGGCCCTGTCGTGGTCGTCGCAGAGGGTGCCGCCGCGGCGGACGGAACCGGCACGATGCCGCTCTTCATGGCGGCGAACCACTTGCCTAGGACGCCTTGTCCCCCAGCCTGGCCCTTCTTGGTGTCCGACTTGAACCGGTAGAGCGCGTTGTTGTGGAAGGCCACCTGCCAACGACCGCTGCCGACCGAGATCAGCGACAGACCCTTCACACCGTGGGGCCCGTGGATATGCGCGTGCTTCGAGGCCATAAAGGGAGGCCAAATCTGCGCGCACGCGCCAGTGCACAACGACTTCCCGGGTGGGTTGGCCGTGAAGTAGTAGAGCGTCCTGCCCGAGCCGGTCGTGAGCACCGTACCGACGTGGGGCACCCGAGCGGTGGAGACGCGGACGACCTGCGGACGGGACGCACCCGCGACAATCGGCCCAGTAGCAGCCAGGCTGAACATCACCCCGGCGCCGAGTCCGCAAACCACAAGGACAATGGCGACACGGCGGCCGGTCGTCCGGTCCCGTGCGGTTCTGGATTGGGCCAGCCCGCGTGCTCTGCCCATCGGCCAACGCGATGTCGCCATGTCGACACAACCTTTCGGCTCGGGTACCGGAGAGTTGTACGTCTTCGGGCACAGCTCGGATTGCGGCCTATCCTTGGCCCGGCGCCGAAGGGTGTACGTCCCAGGCAGGGCCTAACCTCCTGCCGGAGCCGATGGGAGCCGCAGGAGCCGAGGGGAGGCAGAGCAATGACGGGCAGCGGAGGCAGATTCGAGTTGCGGGGGGTCAACCACCTCGCCCTCGTGTGCCGCGACATGGAGCGAACGGTCGATTTCTATACGAACGTCCTGGGCATGCCCCTCGTGAAGACGATCGAGTTGCCGGCCGGCATGGGCCAACACTTCTTCTTCGACTGCGGTGGCGGCGACTGCCTGGCCTTCTTCTGGTTCCCCAACGCCCCTGACGGCATCCCCGGGGTCAGCGCACCGGTGGCCCGGCCGGACCAGGGCGACCTGACCAGTGCCATCGGTTCCATGAACCACGTGGCCTTCGACGTGGCGCCGGAGAAGATCGAGGAGTACCGCGAGCGCTTGCTCGCCGCAGGGATCGAGTGCACCGAGATCGCCAACCACGACGACTCCGAGTTCGGCATCAGCGACGAGATGCACCCAGGCGTCTACGTCCGGAGCGTCTATTTCCAGGACCCCGACGGCATCCTCTTGGAGTTCGCCTGTTGGTTGCGGGCGTTCGAGCCCTCCGACGTCTCCCACACGCCGGCCCGGGCCGTCGCCGCGGACGAGGGTGCCTCGAGCGCTCTGCTCGGCGCTTCCTCCCCGGCGCCCGCCTAGCCGCCCGCCGGACGAGCACGCGACGACGCGAATGCCCCGACTGCGTCAGGTCCCCAAGGGCGAGGCCACCGCTCCCATCGTGACGACCATGTACGAGTGGCTCTTCGAGGGTCGGGACCCCGTGGCCGCGCCCGGCCGCTGGGACGGCACCATCGGCGACTGGTGGACAGTGTTCGCCAACAGCCCCGACATCCTCGACCACTGCGTGAAGGGCTTCGGGCTCT
>JBPYFR010000135.1:0-2585 GCA_051985685.1 Acidimicrobiales bacterium | reverse complement strand
GCCGCGCTGAAATCGCCGCTCATCTCGTCGGGCTAACCAATCGTCTAGAACGCAGGGCAACCCCATTACGCTCGACCCGTGAGGCGTACCGAGGCCGAACGTGAGGTCGAGTCCGCCCGACCTGCGCTGACACCCCCACAGGCCCGCATCGTCGCCGCCTCGCTTGAGTTGTTCGCCACGCGTGGGGTGGGTGGTACGTCGCTCCAGATGATCGCGGATGCCATCGGGGTCACGAAGGCGGCCCTCTTCTACCAGTTCCGAACGAAGGACGACATCGTGCTGGCAGCTGCCGAGGACGAGCTTTCGCGGCTCGAGGCGGTCCTCGATGACGCCGAGAACGCATCGCCTCGGACGCGCCAGCGCCAGGTCTTGCTCAAAGGCATGGTCGACCTTTCAGTAGACCGTCGCCGGACGGTGAACGTGATCCTGAGTGATCCCATCGTCCTTGGTGTCTTTTCGAAACACGACCGCTATCACAGGGTCCTCGACCGCCTCACCGACCTCTTGATGGGACCAGGAATCGAACCCCACCGCCACATGCAGACGGCCATGTTCATGGCCGCTCTCAGCGGGGCCGTGATGCACCCCATGCTCAACGATGTCGACGACGAGACACTCAGATCGGAGTTGCTGCGGCTGGCCCGGCGTTTTCGCTGAGACGCCGCCGGGTCCCTCGACCGAGGCTCTAGACGATCGACTAGAACCTCGGCTACCCTGATCGCGAACCAAAGGGGAGAGGATGACCATGAATTCGAAGCGCGATCGCGTCATCCAGTGGGCGACTGGGAACACGGGGCAGCGTGCGCTCCGAGAGGTGATCCGGGATCCCTCTTTGGACCTGGTCGGTGTCTTTGTCTACGACCAGGCGAAGGACGGGGTGGACGCCGGGGAGCTCTGTGGTGAGGGTGCGACTGGAATCGCCGCCACGACCGACCGCGAGACCATCTTGAAGCTGGACGCGGACTGCTGTGTCTACATGGCCCGGGCTACCGGCACGGGACAGACCAGAGCCGGGCTCACCCAGGACGAGCTCGTCGACGACATGGTGGCATTGCTCGAAAAGGGCACCAATGTCGTCACCACCTGTACCGACCTCATTGCCCGGGCCGTGCGCTTGACCGACGCCAACCGCGCCCGCGTGCTCGATGCCTGCCGACGCGGCAGCACGTCGGTCTGGGCAAGCGGGAGCGATCCGGGCTTCGTCACCGAGACCCTCCCCCTGGCCTTCTTGTCGATCCAGCGCCGGGTCGACCTGATTGAGATCGAGGAGTTCGGCGACCTGTCCCACCGGCCGTCTCCTCACATGGTCATGGAGCAAATGCGCTTCGGAAAGCCGCTGGCCGAGTTCGACCCCGACCGTCGCAAGAACCACCTCTTCGGCGAGTACCAGCCCGCTCTGACCGTGCTTGCCGACATCGCGGGGTTCGACATCGATGAATGGACGGCCGAAGGAGGAGTAGCGGCCGCGAAGGAGGATCTGACCATCGTTGCCGGAGAGATCAAGGCGGGAACGGCGGCGGCGCAGCGCATCATCGTCACCGGTCGGCGGGGTGGGGTCGACCGAGTCCGTTTCACCCAATACGGTTTCGTGGCCATGGACGTGGACCCGGACTGGGGCCTGCAGTCCACGGGCTGGCGCATTCGGGTGCACGGCGACGCGCCCATCGACATGAGCATGCCCTTCCCCGTCCCGCTGGACGAGCTGGCATCGTACGTGCCGGCCTTCAACGCGAACGGGCCGGTGAACGCCATCCCCTACGTGTGTGGCGCCCACCCGGGCATCCTGACCACCGAGGATTTGCCGCACATCGTGGCACGTGGTCCGCGCGCGGCGACGTGATGGACCCCGCTTCGACGGATCCGGTAGCGCAGCAATGAGTCCGGGTTCGGCCGAACCCGGTCCCCTCACGGAGAGGGTGCTCGCCTACGAACGCGTCATGAAGGACCTCGTCCGACGGGTCGAGGCTCCGTCGGACTGGGCTCCCTTGGAGGAGTTCATCGCCCTTGACGACTTCGAGAGGATCGGTGTATTCCGCGAGGTCCAGAACTGGCCGCAATACGTCGAGATGCTCACGCAATGGGCCTCGTCGATCGACTCGTTGGAGACAACCGTGCGCCGGATCTCAGAGCTGCCGGACCTGGTCTACTTCGAGATCGAAGAGCGCCACCGGCGGGGTGACACCGTAAACGTGGTGAACTCGCTGACCGTTTTCGCGTTCGACGAAGCGCTCAGGATCCATCATCTCGACGTCTACCTGCAACAACCTCCGCGATGAAGATCTGAGAGCGTGAACGTGACCGCTAGGCGGGCAGTAGAACGTCGATCACGTGTTCGATGCGCTCTTGGAGATCCGGTGAGGTCGCCAGGCCGATCATGAAAATGTGGTGCACGGTCCCGAGAAGCACGAAGGCAATCGTGTCGGTGTTGACATCGCTCGCAATCCGACCGCGCTTCTTCTCGGCCGCGAGATACTCGGCATACGACGATTCGATGTTGGCGAGAACGTTGTAGGGCCGACCCTCACTCACCTCGTGGAGGCGACCCATCAGCGCAGGCCGCGCGTGGATCATGCCGGCCATGGCGA
>JBPYFR010000134.1:0-3143 GCA_051985685.1 Acidimicrobiales bacterium | reverse complement strand
GCGAATCGGGGCCGCACGGGGTGATCCGCCCCGCGAAGGAGGCGGACGTCCCGGAGCTACTCGACATGATCCGGGAGCTGGCGGAGTTCGAGCACCTCGCCGATCAGGTGGTGATCACCGAGGACGACCTCGCCGGCGCGCTGTTCGGGCCCGGGGCGGTCGTGCACGACACCGTCGTCGACGCGGGCAACGAGCTGGCGGCGCATGCGCTCTGGTTCCGGACGTTCTCGACCTTCCTGGGCAAGACCGGCATCTGGCTCGAGGACATCTACGTGCGGCAGGGGCACCGGCGCCAAGGCCACGCCAAGGCGCTGCTCGACCACTTGCGCGGCCAGACCGACGGCCGGCTGGAGTGGGAGGTGCTGGAGTGGAACGTTCCGGCCATCGACTTCTACCAGCGCCTCGGCGCCCGCCCCCTCTCGGGGTGGACGCGCTATCGCTGGTACGACGGATAGCGCGCGTTCTTCCAGGCCGCCGACCGAAATCCGGACCACCCCTTGACGGCGGGCTTACCGTAAGTTATTACTTACGGTAAGTGAGACCTAACGCAGAAGTCACGATCGTAGGCGCCCCCAGCGCTCGCGCCTTGGGTTGTCTCGGCGACCCCACCAGGCGGGCGATCTTCGAGCGCCTCGGAGACCGTCCCTCCGCGGTGGTCGACTTGGCCGCGGAGCTGCCGGTCAGCCGGCCGGCCGTCTCCCAGCACCTCAAGGTCTTGAAGGACGCCGGCCTCGTGCGCGACGAGCAGCTGGGCACGCGGCGCATCTACAGCCTCGACCCGGCCGGGATCGAGGGCTTGCGGGACTACCTCGACCGTTTCTGGAACACCGCGCTGCAGTCGTTCAAAGCCCGAGTCGAAACAGAGAGCAGGAGGAGTGCACCATGACTGATGTCCAGACAACCGCCGTGAGCGCGTCGATCGTCGTCGATACGCCGGCCGACCAGGCGTTCGCCGTCTTCACTGAGGACATGGGCAGCTGGTGGCCGCCCGAGCATCACGTCCTCGAGGCGCCGCTGTCGCACATGGTCTTCGAGGCCAAAGAAGGAGGGGACATCTACGACGTCGGGACTGATGGCAGCGAATGCCACTGGGGGCGGGTGCTGGCGTACGAGCCCCCGCACCGGGTGGCCTTCAGTTGGCTCGTCAGTCTGCAGTGGACGCTCGAGACGGACCCGGCGAGGGCCAGCGAGGTCGAGCTGCGCTTTGTCCCTGAAGGTGCGGAGAAGACCAGAGTCGAGCTCGAGCACCGACACCTCGACCGGCACGGCGACGGTTGGGAGGGAATGCGCGACGCCGTTGCTTCGTCGGGCGGATGGGACATGGGCCTCCAACGGTTCGCCCGCCGTCTTCGCGGGGAGACGTTGAGCGACAAGGGCTGACCTCCCGAACCGGGTCCCAACCCCGCCCTGGATCCTTAGCCATAGCCGCCGCTGGGGATGTAGGGACACGGCGGGCCGTCCATGCCGCGCACCATGACCGGGCCGTAGGGCTGGAGCTCCACACCGGCCTCGACGAGGACACGAATGGCCCACTGCTGGGAGGCGGTGATCCAGTTCACGTCCACCGCATCGCCGGCCGGAGCCTCGGCCAGCATCGCGCGCAGCACCGACGAGGCGGCCTCTTCCGTGCGAGCGCCGAGCGTGACCAGTCGCTCGTCCTTGGCCACGGCGTAGCCCTGGTCGGTGTGCACCAACAGCCGCGTGCCCGGTTGCGAAAGCATCGCGACGACATCCACCGTGCGGGCCGACCCGCGGACCTTGCGGTCGACGGCGGTCACCACGCTCAGCTCCCGCTCGGTCACCCGGCCCGGTTCGTAGCAGACGACCTCCACCGGGCGCTCGACGGAGTCGGGACGGAGCGCTCCAAAGCCCGCCACGACGGGGTGCAGGGCGAAGCCGAAGCTCGTATAGAGGGCCATCGCCTTGGGATCGCGCGAGCTCTGGATGGTCCCCGGGCTGTGGGGGTCGCCGTGGGCGAGCGCGAGGCGGAGAAGCTCGCGCCCCACACCGCGGCCCTGACGGCCCGGCACCGTGCCGAGCTGGGACAGGGTCCAGTAGCCCTCCCGCACGAAGGACTGCGACATCCCGACTATCGCTGCTTCGTCCTCAGCTACCCAGGACCCGCCGGGATCGGTCCGCAGGAAGTGCCGTGTCCGCTCCTGACGCCACCGCTCGTCGCGAATGGAGTTCCCGGTGACCGGCAGGCCGTAGCGGGCGCGCATGGCGAGGAAGCCCGAGTCGAACGCCTCGACCGCGGCGGACACGTCGGCCTCGGTCATCCGGCGGAACTGCACCACGGCCGGATCAGGCCGAGGGGAGGAAAGTGGGCCGACGGCGTTCGTAGGCGGTGATGTCGTCCGCGTAGCGAAGCGAAAGGCCGATGTCGTCCCATCCGTTCAACAGGCGCTCGCGCGTGAATTCGTCGAGCGGGAACGTACCGCTCAGCCCCGCGGCCGGCGCCTCGATCGTGCCCCGCTGGACGTCGATCGTGATCTCGAGCGAGGGATCATTGGTCACCGCGTCCATCAGGGCGCGATCCAGCTCCTCGCTGACCTGGACGGGGAGCAGCCCCTGCTTGGTGCAGTTGTTGCGGAAGATGTCGGCGAAGCGCGAGGAGACGACGGACCGGAAGCCGTAGTCCATGAGTGCCCACACCGCGTGTTCCCGCGAGGAGCCGGTGCCGAAGTTGTGTCCGGCCACCAAGATCGTGGCGCCGGCGAATTCGGGCTGGTTGAGCACGAAGTCGCGGTCGTCCCGCCACTCCGAGAACAGCCCCGCGCCGAAGCCCGTGCGCTCCACCCGCTTGAGCCAGTCCGACGGGATGATCTGGTCCGTGTCGACATCCGTCCGGTCCAGCGGCACGGCGCGGCCGGTCACGACGACCACGGGCTCCATCAGTCGAGGTCTTCCGGCGTGGCGAAGGTGCCCGCGACGGCGGTGGCCGCGGCGACGGCGGGGGACACGAGGTGGGTGCGTCCGCCTCGGCCCTGGCGGCCTTCGAAGTTGCGGTTCGATGTGGAGGCGCAGCGTTCGCCGACGGCGAGCTTGTCCGGGTTCATGGCGAGGCACATCGAGCAGCCGGGCTCGCGCCACTCGAAGCCGGCCGCCGTGAAGACCTCGTCGAGCCCCTCCGCCTCCGCCTG
>JBPYFR010000133.1:0-5157 GCA_051985685.1 Acidimicrobiales bacterium | reverse complement strand
GCGGTCACGGCCGTGTGACCGCTGCCCGTCGACACCTCGCTGGAGATCAGCCGCAGATCAGCGTCGTCCGGCAGGTAGATCTCCTCGAAGGCGTCCCACATCTGGCCCGAGCGGATCACGGTTCCGCTCGCCTCCGTGAGCTCTTGCACCCGCTTGGAGAACTCGATCTGCAGCCGCCGGGGCAGATCCAGCCCGTGGTCGGCGTCCATCACGTACGCGACGCCGCCCTTGCCCGACTGGCTGTTCACCTGGATGATGGCCTCGTAGGTCCGGCCCGTGTGCTTCGGATCGATGGGCAGGTACGGCACCTCCCACTCGTCGTAGTCGTCGCCGATGGCGGCCATGCCCTTCTTGATCGCATCTTGGTGCGAGCCCGAGAATGCGGTGTACACGAGGTCCCCGGCATAGGGGTGCCGCGGGTGAATGGGGAGGCGGGTGGCGTACTCGGCGGTCCGCCGCACCTTCTCGATGTCGGAGAAGTCGAGCATCGGGTCGATGCCCTGCGAGAACAGGTTCATCGCCAGCGTCACGATGTCGACGTTGCCCGTGCGCTCGCCGTTCCCGAACAGCGTGCCCTCGACCCGATCGGCGCCGGCGAGCACGGCCAGCTCGGCCGCGGCCACGGCTGTGCCGCGGTCGTTGTGGGGGTGCAGGCTGAGCACGATGGCGTCGCGGTTCTTGATGGTCCGCCCGAACCATTCGATCACGTCGGCGTACACGTTGGGGCTGTACATCTCGACCGTGGCCGGCAGGTTGACGATCATCGGGCGGTCCGGCGTCGGCTCGATCACGTCCATCACGGCCTCGCTGATCTCGACCGCGAACTCGGGCTCGGTACCGGTGAAGCTCTCCGGGGAGTATTCGTAGCGGACGTCGGTGCCGGTCACGGAGGGCTCGTACTTCTTGCACAGCTCGGCGGCCTTGACGGCGATGTCGACGATCCCGGCCTGGTCGAGGCCGAACACGACGCGCCGCTGCAGCTCGGAGACCGAGTTGTAGAAGTGCACGCAGGCGCGGGGCGCGCCGGCCAGGGACTCGAAGGTGCGCTCGATCAGCTCCTTGCGACATTGCACGAGCACCTGGATCTCGACGTCGTCCGGGATCAGGTGCTCTTCGATGATGAGACGCTGGAAGTCGTAGTCGGTCTGCGACGCCGACGGGAACCCGACCTCGATCTCCTTGAACCCGACGTCGATGAGCGTCTGGAACAGGGCCAGCTTGCGCTCGGAGTCCATCGGGTCGATGAGGGCCTGGTTGCCGTCACGCAGGTCGACGCTGGCCCAGCGGGGAGCCTTCGTGAACTGGCGGTCCGGCCATTTGCGATCCCCCAGCACCAGCGGCACGTGCGAGCGGTACTTCTGCCAGGGCATGGGCGACGGCGAGGGGTCACAGGGCAGGGTCAGGTGGGCCTGCTCCTGTCTTGCGCTGTCGCCACCTTTTCCTTTCTGTGCCTGCGTCGTCATCGTTCCTCGTCTCTATCTCTTCCTGTCGCTGTTTCTCGTCTCTCGTCTCTCGTTTTTCTGGCTCTGTCCCTCTCTTGCCCCCAGGGCCCACCACCCGGGGTCGTGCCCTGGCGCTGCCCGGTGCACCCGCAGGGCCGCAGCCCCAACAAAAAACCCCCTGGCCAGTCGGCACAGGAGGTTGCGAGCGAACGCGATGTGGCGTTCGCCGTCAGGTAAGCAGCAGGTCGGAGGTGGGGCGCTTCAACATGGTCAAACAAGTGTAGCCAATGCAGGAGGCCCAGCGTCAAGAGCGCCCCGAGGGGCGCGCCCTCGTTTCCTCAGCGGCAGGACGCCGCTTCTCACTGGCGCCCCAGCGGCGAGCCGAAGCGCAAGAGGTTGCCGTCGGGGTCGGTATGAGCCGCCTCCCACACGCCGAAGCCGGGGTCGAACAGGTCGCTCGTCTCGCCGACGCCGGCGGCCTTCCACTCCGCGTGCAGCGTGTCGGCGTCGTCCACCGAGATGTACGCGGCGCCTGGGGCGACCAAGTGAGGTGCGGGTGCGTGCCGGAAGTGGAGGTTGACCACGTCCCGCGCTGCCGTGGCGTATCCGTCCTGGTGGACATGCACGGAGAAGCCCAGGGCCTCGTAGTGGGCTCGCATCCGTTCCAGGTCAGCGGTGACGAAGATTGGGGCGACGCTTTTGAGAGTGGCGGGGGCCATGAGTGGTGACGCTACCGTGGCCCGATGCGCCGCCTCTTCCGGACCCTCGTCCGTGCCGCCGTGGTGATCACCGTGTGCGCCGTGGTGCGCGAGATCCTGCTTGACCGCACCCCGCGCAAGGGACTGCATGGGAACGAGCCGATCATCGGCAGCTTGGACACCTGGCCGGCGGTGCCGCGCAAGCCGGCGAACTGACCGCTCGGCCGCTCTGTTACGAGAAGTCGGCCGCGTCGACCGCGGCCGCGACCATGTCGAGCTCGGGTTGGGCGAGCGCAAGATCCTGATCCTCATCCTCCTTGCCCATGGGCTCACCGTGTGTGTTCGGCGTACGGGTCGCAACGAGGGCGGCACCCAGAAGGAACAGGCTGCTCACCAAGAGCGCCCGTTGGAACCCGCCCGTGTACGCAGCTGCTCTCGTGACGTGCTCGCTCAGCAGCCGCTGCGTGTGCGAGGTTGCGATCACAGAGAAGATGGCGAGGCCGAGCGCTGCACCCACTTGGAACGACGCATTGATGAGGGCCGCGGCAAGACCCGCCTTCTGTGGCGGCACACCCGTCTGGGCGGCGGTCTGCACCCCGACAAAGACTGCACCTAGGCCCAGCGACAAGATGATCAGAGGCACCATGAGGTCGGCTAGATAGGTGCCGTGCACAGGGATCTTGGAGAGCCAGTACACGGCTCCGGCCGACACGAGAGCCCCTGCGACGACCAGTGGCCGCGTGCCCGTCTTCTCGAAGAGCTTGGAGCAGACGCCGGCTGAGACCGATACACCGATCGCTACCGGCAAGTAGGCCGCGCCCGCCCTGAGCGGCGAGTAGTGCAGGACCGTTTGCATGTACAGAGTCAGAAAAAAGAACATCGAGTAGAAGCCGGCCATGGCGATCACCTGCGTGACGTCGGCGGCGGCCAAGCCTTTGATCCGGAAGATCGACAACGGGACAAGCGGGTTCCGGTGCCGGAGCTCGTTGCGGAGAAATGCTCCGGCCAGGAGGGCTGCCGCGCTGAGGCCGGCCACCGTCTCGGCGGCATCCCAGCCGATGTTGGGCACCCGGATCAAGGTGTAGACCAACAGCAGCATCGCTGCCGTCACCAGGATTGCGCCGGGCGTGTCGAAGTGCGCGAGGCGTGCTCGTTGGTGTTCGCGGTTGATCAAACGGAATGCCGCCGGGATAATGAGCGCGCACACGGGTAGGTTGACAAAGAAGATCCACCGCCACCCTGGACCACCCGCCAAGAGTCCGCCCAGGAACACACCGGCGGCGGACGAGATTCCGGTCATGGCACCCCAGGCACCGAGTGCCTTCAAACGGTCGGACCCCTGATTGAAGCTGGTCGTCAGGATGGAAAGGGCGGCCGGAGTCATCATCGCCGCCCCGATTCCCTGCGCCAGGCGAGCGCCGACGAGGACTCCGGCCGTTGGAGCGAGCCCCGCGGAAAGGGACGACAGCGCGAACACCGTGGTCCCGGCGACCAGGATGCGCCGGCGACCGACCAGGTCCGCCATGCGCCCGCCGAGGAGCAAGAACCCGCCGTAGGTGAGTAGGTACCCGCTGATGACCCACTGCAGGTTCTGCACGCTGAAAGTCAGGTCGTGCCGGATGGTGGGCAGGGCCACGTTGACGATGGCGGTGTCCAAAAAGTCCAAGAAGGCCACGGCGCACAGAAGGGCGAGAACGAGTTTCCCCTTGCGAGAGGCCAGATACGAGGGGGGCGCGGTGCTGGTTGTCACGGTGACAGGGCCTCCTTGTTAAGATTAGTTAGTTACCTAACTGAACCCTAACCCAAGACGAGGTGGCTGTCTAGACTGGAAGTGAGATGACTGACTCAATGACCGCCTCAGGGGCCGTGCGGCCCCCGAACGCCGGCACGAAGCGGCAGCGGTTGGTGGAAAGCGCCGCCCAGCTGTTCTACGAGCAAGGCGTCGAACGGACCACCCTCGCCGACATCGCAGGGTCCGCGGAGGTCCCGTTGGGAAACGTCTACTACTACTTCAAGACGAAGGACGAGTTGGTCCGGGCGGTAGTGGACACGCATGTCCTCGGCATAGAGGAGGCCACGACGGCTCTCGGGCGGCACCGCACGCCCGCGGCAAGGTTGAAGGCACTGGTCGCCTTGCTTGTGACCCGGGCGGACGACATCGCAAAGTACGGGTGCCCGCATGGGTCCCTTTGTACCGAGCTGCACAAGCAGCTCGGTGGCCGTGACGACGACGCCGGGTCCAGCCGGCTCATCGAGACCTCAGTTGCGTGGGCGGAGCAGCAATTCAAGGAGATGGGCCGACGCGACGCGCGGGATCTCGCGATCCAGATGATCGGCCGTTACCAGGGATCGGCCGTGGTGTCCCAGGCTCTGGGGGACCCTTCTGTGTTGAAGAAGGAAGTGCGGCGCGCCGACCGTTGGATCGACGCACTCGCTTCCGGGGAGATCTGACCGAGACTCCTGACTTTCGGCGGTCGATGCGCCGTCAGAGCGTCACGCCGTGAATGTCGAGGATCCCCTCGTCGCCCCGCAGTTGCTCCACCACCGCGTCCGGCGCCGGCGAAGTCGTCGAGATCACCATCATCGCGGTCGACGTCTCGGGGCTCGGTCCGACAGCCATGGACGAGATGGACACATCCGCCGCGCCGAGCGCTGTCCCCACGATCCCGATAACCCCGGGACGGTCGTCGTTGCGCACGACGAGCATGTGCTCCGAGGGCGGCACCTCCACGAGGTGGTCGTCGACGATGACGATGCGCGACTCAGTGTGCAGACCGACCGTGATGAGCGTGCCCGCAACGGAGTGCGAACCCGAGCGCAGCGTCATCAGCGACTTATAGTCGGGTGAGGTCGCTATGGAGGATTCTCGGACGGTGAGCCCCCGCTGCTGGGCCAGCTGCGGTGCGTTGACGTACGACACCGGGTCCTCGGTGGTACCGGAGAAGATCCCCTTGAGGGTCGAAAGCGTCAGGATGCCTGTGCCCTCCGACGCCAGCTCGCCCTGGTACTCGATCTCG
>JBPYFR010000132.1:0-31793 GCA_051985685.1 Acidimicrobiales bacterium | reverse complement strand
CGGGCCAGCTCCGCAAACGGGCGGTCGATGAGACGCTCGATCGCGACCGCGAGGAGGATGTAGCCGAGGTTGCAGTACTCCCAGGCGACACCGGGTGGGCGGACAGGCTCAACGTCGCGCGCGATCGCCGCGAGCATCTCGGTATTGCCCCAGGCGTCGGGCAACTCGACGCCGTTCTCGCGCAGCCGCGGTGTGCCTGGAAGACCCGATGAGTGGTGCACGAGGTGTTGGACCTCGATCCCGTCCGCCCAGGACGGGAGCTCGGGCACCAGGGCGCGGATCTGGTCGGTCGCGGTCCAACAACCTTCGGTGACGAGCAACGCCGCGAGGAACGCGGTGAATTGCTTGGCGATCGAGGCCGCGTAGATCACCTGTCGGGAAGAGGAGGCGGGGCCGGCGGACCGGCTCGCAGTCTGCACGAGGAGCGTCGGCTTCCACGCGGCGAGCTCGGCGAAGTCCGGAATGGCAGGCACGTCGCCATTTTCGCGAAGCTCTACTGACGCCAACCCCCCAGGGGCGAGTAGGCAGGACGTCGAGGCTGTACGTGGCGTCTACAGCGGCAGCTGGAGCTGTCCGTCGCCGCCTAGCCCGCCCCGACTGGCGGGACGTGCCGGCAGCTCGGGCACTTCGATCCCGAAGCGCCGCCCGAACCACTCGGCGAACCAGCGGCGATGGCAGACCTCGCCCGCGTGGACGTCCTCGAAGCACAATACGACCAGCGCCTCGCCCGGGTGCTGCCGGGCGACTTCGGCCAGGCCGGTGACGACCGCCTCGGCGTGTCGGTCAAGCCGCTTGAGGTATTCAGTCCGAGCCTGGTCCTCGCCGAGGTGTTGGCCGAAGACGCCGTACGGCGTGATGTCCCGGTTGTGCCACATCGGGCCACGGCGCCAGAACTTCGGCCACCCGACCGTGCTGCGAATCGGCACCCCGTCGCCCGGCTGCCACGTCTGGTAGCGGCTGGTTACCAGCGGAGCGTCGGCGAGCAGCTCCAGGTCCTCGACCGGGGCGCTCTCGGACGGCTTCACACATCAAGCCTAGTGGACGAAACCTCCCTCTACCTGGGGTTATTCGGAGATCGCACCTGAGTTCGCCTGATCGACGGGTCTTAGTCATCCGCGTCTCGTCGCTCCGAGGCCCAAGACGTGGCCTCACCACGCTGTTGTCGGTTCGAGAGTGAGCGTGTCGATCTCGCTATCGGTGCGGGGCAGAATCCCGGCCATCGAATGGAAGGGAGACACAGTGGGCTCGGTCGTAAAGGAAGTAGTGGTGGAGGTGAAGGCGCAGGATTGCTGGGATGCGGTCCGCGATTTCGGGGGCCTGAGCGAGCGGTTGGTCCCCGGCTTCGTGACCAGTCTCCTGATGCCGACTCCACGTGAGCGGCGGCTCACATTCTTCACCGGAGATGTCGCCACCGAGTATCTCGTGGGAAGCGATGACAACGCGATGCGGCTCGCCTACACCGTGACGGAGAGCCCCATGGGAAGCACGCACCACAATGCCTCAGTGCAGGTCGTGCCCGACGGCAATGGACGATGCCGGTTCGTCTGGATCACCGACGTGCTCCCCGACGAATTGACCGAACGCACCGGAGAGTTGATGGAAGCAGGGATCCGGGTGATCAAGCGGACCCTCGAGACAGAGGCGGGCAAGACATCGCTTGCCTGAATGGCGGCCCCGCGGGCCCGACTAGGTTGCTCGTCTGGTCCGAACGAAAAACTTGTCTGGTCGAACGGAGAAGAGGGAGCCATGATCCTGGTCATCGGAGGGCGCAGCAAAATCGGTGCAGGCGTGATCGACGGTCTGCTGGCGAGGGGTGAGCGGGTGCGGGCGTTGGTCCGTTCCGGCGAGTCCGACGCCAACTCTTCCAATGGGGTCGAGACGGTCCAAGGCGACCTGGCCGATCCCGCGTCGCTGGCCGTCGCGATGAGCGGCACCGAGAAGGTCTTCCTCATCTCGAGCCCCCATCGCGATGCCGTGAAATGGCACTGCAACGCCATCGACGCCGCCCGCGAAGCCGGTATGGGACTGCTGGTCCGCAGTTCGATCCTTGGTGCCGACCGGGAGTCCCCGGCCGAGTTCATCAACGCGCACACCGCATGCGATCGGTACTTGGAGACCTCCGGCCTCCCCCACGTGATCGTTCGCCCCAACCTGTTCTTTCAGAACGTGCCCGAGTCGAACATTCCCTCGATTGATTCCGCGGGAAATCTCTATGTCGACGCAGGCGATGCACGCATCAGCATGGTCGACACCCGGGACGTTGCGGCGGTGGCCACCGTCGCCCTGACCGAACCCGGACATGATGGTGCGGGCCTCGACGTCACCGGGCCGGAGCCGTTGTCATACGCCGATGTCGCTGAAAAGCTGTCGCAGGCGCTGGGTCGCCCGGTTACCTACGTTGACGCGCCCGACGATGCCGTGCGCCAAGGGCTGTTGGGTGCCGGATTGAACGAGTGGTTCGCCGGCGCTTTGGTCGGTCTCTACCAGGACTACCGTCGGTCCGGCACCGGCGGCTACGCCGCTCAAGTCACGGACACCGTCGAGCAGCTGACCGGTCGCCCGGCGCGGACGCTCGACACACTGCTGGCGGAGCTTCCCACCGCCTGACGAAGTCCCACGCAGCGGATTTCCCATGTGACGTCCGATCCGTCTGACCGCGGCCGCGTGCCGGTGTCGGGTGAGGAAGAGCCGGACCCGCCGCCAGCGGGGGCATGGTGCGCTTGGCACCGACGCGCGGAGTAACAGCCCCGTTTCGTAGTTCACAAAGTTGGAGCTCTACGACGAGCTCGGAAGGCTGCAATTGCTCCATGGTGTGCACCGTGTCCCGTTCCAACTCTGGTTCGACGACGAGGACCTCACGGGCACTCTCGTTGCACCGATCCGCCCTCCCTCAGCATGCGACCCTGGTTGGATCCCATAGCGATGCCATGGATTGGCTTGCGGGCAAACAAACCAACTGGTTCTATTTGGCGACCGGTTGGGGCGGGTAGACATGGCCGTCCTCTCGGGACGCGTATGGCGTAGCAATAGGAAACGGCGTGCGATGCGAGGCCCACATGAGGATCCAAGAAAATTCCACAACGCGGGCGCCCGCGGGTGGTCATGTGTCGACAGTGTGACGAGCCAGTCCTCTTGCGGCCTGATCGGCATAGCAATGCAGCTCACTTCGCGTCACCTGATTGAACGTCTTCTCCAACCACTTTTTTGGCGAGAAGGACCGAGGTTCGTAGCACTGGTGATGTTGGTCCAGCACAGCAAGTCCACCGCCCGAACTGGCGCCAGCACCGTCACCGACTCCACATGGTCGAGACAAGCCCACGCCATGTAATGGAAGAAGAAGATCTGTGTTGTCGTATTCGGGCGTTAGTCGGAAGGGTCCGAGTCAGGTTCAACTGCATGCAACGGGAGGAGGCGCTGACGTGCCGTGCGCGTCGCACGAGGCTGCTACCAACGTCGCACCCATCAGTGGCATCGAGAAGGATCCCGGTCTGCGGGCGGTATTGCGCGCGCTCGCCGGCCAGTGGGTCGACCCCGACGAGCTGGGCTACGACCTGGCCTTTCATCACATCGCGGTGGTCGCGGAGAGCGCGCCGTTGCTCGAAGCGGCGGCACGTCACACCGAGACGCAGCTTCTGCGCGTGCAGGCACCCGACGGGGGGACGTGGGCCTGGCTGGGTGGGAGGACCAGGATCACTGAGAACCATTTCGATGCGCTGATCACGGCGCAGGACTCGTTCGACACCAGGGTCGCATTCGGAGAGCCCACAGAAGGGATCGCGGGCTTTGCGGCGAGTCATCAGCAGGCACTGGAAGCGAGAGCGATCGCGATCGCCACCAACCAGAGCGCGGTCCGTTTCGCCGATGTCCGCGTCCTGATCGCTGTGCTACGAGACCCAGATCTCGCGAAGGAACTCGTTGAGCACGAACTTCACGAGCTCGCTCGTCCTACCGAGCGAATGTGCGAGCTGCGCCAGACTCTGCGCCTCTACCTCGAGCACAGCCAGAGCGTCTCGGCGACGGCCGCGGTACGCCGGCGGAACCGCAAGACGATTGAACGGCAGCTGCGCTCTATTGAGCAACTCATTCACCACCACGTCAGTGATCGCAGCGTCGAAGTCCTGATTGCGTTGCGGGTTGCGGACGTCTTGCGTCAACGTGACCAGCTGAGCGATCTCGTTTGGCGGCAAAGCGATGTGGACCGCGTCGCTCCCCAGGGGCAACCGTGATCACAGATTTGTCGGCTTTATCCACGGTCTCGAACGGGGACGGCCGTGTCCCACAATGACCACTAGGCGAGCGGGCCCATCGCCCTTAGGGTAAGCGCCAACCACGACGAGTCGTCAGCCATGACGAGTATCCGTCAGATGGCACTTGGCACCCACTACTGCGTCAGTAATCGCTCCTTGTGAACGAAAGGTTGGGGTACACCGTTGATGAACGAGGCACTTGAGATGACGCGCGCCCGATGGCCGGGCCGGAAGGTGGCTGAAAAGATCGCGGCCGTGGCCGCGATCTCCGTAGCGGCTGCGTTTCTGTTGCCGAGTGGTGGTCAGGCATCCGCAGCGTTTCCAGTGCCGTCCTGCACCAGCGGCAGCGTGGATGGCCCCGCGCCTCCGACCCGAATGTGCTTCGGGTCGATGTTCCCGGGTTTGCCTCGATTCGCCTACTCCGACCAGGCCGCAGCCGATCTCGCCGCTGCCATGCAGAACACCATGCCCGATCAGCCGGGGACCGATCGCGGGACCTCTGACGACAGCGCCACGTTGCCCGCGGAGTACACGTATTTGGGCCAGTTCATCGACCACAATCTCGATTTCGACACGACTCCGCAGCCGACGGCAAACGTGACACCGGGCTCGCTGACCAACTTCGAGAGCTTCCGGTTCGATCTCAACAACGTGTTCGGCGGCGGGCCCACGGTCGACCCACAGCTGTACGCGTCCGATCACAAGCACCTGCTGATGTCCGGGATGCTGGGCACGCCCAAGGCGGACGGTTTCCCGACCGTAACCGGCAACGGTGGCATCTTCGACCTGGCCCGCAACCCCACAACTGGCCAGGCGAACCTGGTCGAGCCTCGAGATGACGAGACCCAGATTCTCTCCCAGATCTCGGCTGCGTTCGAGGCCTTCTACAACGACTTCGTCAACCGCGGCGCCAGCTACGCCCAGGCTCGGCAACTGACCGAGGACTACTACCAAGAGATCGTCCTCACCGATGTGCTCCCTGCGTACGTGGGGCAGAGCACGATCAATCAGTACCTGCGCTTCGGTCCAAGCGGTCAGGCGCACGTGAACACGCCGAATCTTCGCAACGCCTACTTCACCCCAATTGAGTTCTCGGTCGGCGCCTACCGCTTCGGGCACTCGTTGGTGCGCAACAACTACCACATCAACGACATCAATCCGACCACCACGAACATCGACGACAACGTGTCGATCTTCGACATCAACAACTTCCAGAGGGGTGACTTGTCCGGCGGCGGCCCGCTCCCAGGTCCAAATTTGACTGGTGTCTCGACGTGCTCCTCGACCTCGCTCTGCACCCAGCCCAATCCCGCCGGCCATCAGATCCAGTGGAAATACTTCGTGCCCGAGCTCGATGCCAACCCGAGCGACCCCGGCATCAACTTTGCTCGAGCCACCCAGCCGACGATCAGCCCGGCGCTCTTCAACCTCCCTGCGGAGACGATTGCTGGCTGCACCGACGCAGTCTCACCGGTCTGTAACGGCTCGGGCCAGCTGATCTCACGGGACTTCGCTCGTGGCAACTACGACGGCTTGGCGTCCGGTCAGGCCATCGCGCAAGCGCTGCACTGCCCCGTGATCCCCGCGGCGTCGATCAACCCCACGCACGATGCCGTGTTCAACACCGGGACACCGCTGCTCTTCTACGTCCTCGCCGAGGCCAAGAAAGCTGGCCAGACGCTTGGGTGCATCGGCAAGAGCATCGTCGCCCAGACCTTCATTCAGGTCCTGTGGGACACACCGAACTCGATTCTGCACACGAACTTCCGTCCGAATATGGGTCTGATCAGGATCGTCCCCGAGACGCCGAAGTTCAGCTTCGGGGACCTCCTCGTGGACACGGGACTGGCGCCGCGAAGCAGCTAGCGAAGCAGCTCGGTAGCCGCACTCGCCCTAGGTGGACGGGTGCGGCGCTGGTTCCCGATGCACCGCGCGGTGCCCTTGTGACGGTCTCTACGTGAGTTCGGTTGGTATGACGTCGAGATCGATCACGCGGTCGCCGCGCAGGACGCGAAGATGCATCGTGCGGCCAATGGCGCCCGCATTCATCGCTCGTTGAAGCTCCCCCACATCGCCGGTCGGCGAGCCGTCCACGGTCAAGATCGTGTCCGTCGGCAGGAGACCGGCGCGCTCGGCCGGGCTCCCCTCGACCACTTCGTTGACGCCGATGCCGCGCCGTTGTCCGAGCTCGTCCGCGCGACGGGGCGAGAGCGGCCGGGAACCGCCGACCACGCCCAGGTAAGCCCGAACGACGCGCCCGTCTCGGATCAGGGTTGCCACGAGCTCGAGCGTCGTCGGGTTCACTGGGACGGCGAGACCGAGGCCGACCCCGGCCAGGGCGGTGTTCACCCCGACGAGGCGGGCACGCGAGTCGACCAGCGCGCCACCCGAGTTCCCAGGGTTGAGCGCAGCGTCCGTCTGAATGACGTTCTCGACGATCCGGCCGCTGGAGGGAAGGGCGCGGCCCAGCGCGCTGACGACACCGGCCGTCACCGAACCGGCAAAGCCGTGAGGATTACCCACGGCGACCACCAGCTGGCCCACTCGGAGGCGATCCGCGTCGCCAAGCTCGACGTGGCTGAGGTTCCCCGCGCCGACTCGCAGCACGGCGAGGTCCGAGAGCGGGTCCCGGCCGACGAGCTCAAATTCGGATTCGCGCCCGTCGGCGAAGGTCGCGGTACCTCGGCGCGCTCCGGCCACGACGTGGGCCGATGTCAGCAGGTATCCGTCGGCGGTGAGGACGACCGCGCTGCCTGCACCTTGGCGACCACCACCGGCTGCGACGCCGAGCGCGGCAACCGAGGGCACGACCCGTTCGGCCACGGTGACGACCGTCTCCGAGTAAGCGTCCAACGCCTCGGCGTCGATCCGCTCCGTATCGTTGAGCACGTCCGTCATAGCAGTGTCGGCCCTTCCGTCCTCACGCGGGCGACGCTGACCAGCGCCTCTCGCAGCTCGTCCAGCCATTCGCCCTGGTGCCGCGCCACCAGCTTCACGCACCACGAGAGCGCCTCGCTGCGGCTCCGAGCAACACCGGCGTCGATCAATGTGTCCAACACCGCGCGCTCACGCAGGCGCAGGCGCGTCATCACGGGCGTGCTCAGTGTGGTGAACAACGTCGTCGTTCCGTCGCGTTCGACACCCCAGGAGACGGTCCGTCCGAAGCGGGCTTCCGCCTCGGACGCGATGGCCATGCGGGCCCGCCGGGATGACTCACGGAACTCCTCGACCTTGGCGTCCGTTGCCAGCCGGCCCACGCAGAGGATCTCCTCTGAGTCGGTTTCGATCGTCGGCGGGGCGGCGAACCACCCGCTCGGGACACGGTCCCGCATGAATTGCTCGATGTCGTTGGTGGTTGTCACGATTACGAGATTACACCCTTACATGGTGAAAGGAACCGCCTCTGACCAGGTTCGACGTCCGAAGCGACCGCTTTGGTCCTCTCAGATCCGGTGTCGCAGCCCTTCTTTAGGGTGAGGGCCGATGCCTGCGACACTCGCCACTCGCATCACCCGACGCCATCAGGCGGGCCGGTAGGGTTCGGGCGAGCCGATGCCTCCACGCCGTCGCACCGCGACCTCCAACTTCGGTGTCGGACGCCGTGAGTCGCACGTGGCCGACGCGTTCTACGCGCGCTTCGAGGCACCCGAACTGAGCGCGGACGAGCACGTGACCCCGCACGAGCCCGGTGTGTCGTGCCTGTGCGGTGATGCCCGCCGGATGGATGCCGTGGCCGACGACTCGGTGGCCCTCGTCGTCACCTCGCCGCCGTATTTCGCGGGCAAGCAGTACGAGGAAGAGCTCGACCGAGAGGGGGTGCCGGGGTCCTATATCGAGTACCTGGAGCTGCTGCGCGCTGTGTTCGCCGAGTGCAAGCGGGTGCTCGAGCCGGGCGGGCGCATCGCAGTCAACGTGGCCAACCTCGGCCGCAAGCCCTACCGCAGCCTGGCTGCGGACGTGATGGCCATCCTGCAGGACGACCTGCGCCTGCTGCCGCGGGGGGAGATCGTGTGGCAGAAGGGCGAAGGTGCCAGCGGCTCCTGCGCCTGGGGGTCGTTTCGCTCGGCGGCCAACCCCGTCCTGCGCGACGTGACCGAACGGGTCATCGTGGCCAGCAAGGGCCGCTTCAACCGCGCCTTGAGCTCAAAGGCGCGACGTGCCGCCGGTCTGCCCCACGAGAGCAGCGTCGGAGCCGACGACTTCATGTCTCTCACACTCGACGTGTGGGAGTTCCCCCCGGAGAGCGCCGTGCGGGTGCGGCACCCTGCGCCCTTCCCCGTCGAGCTGCCCCAGCGGCTGATGGACCTCTACACCTTCGTGGGCGACCTCGTGCTGGACCCGTTCAGCGGCTCTGGCTCCACCCTGGTCGCCGCGCTCCGCTGTGGGCGCGACGCGGTCGGCTACGACCTCGACCCCGCCTACGTCGACTTGGCCCGGGCCCGCCTCGACGAGGAGGCGCGCTCCGTCGGTCCAGATGCGGTCCCCGGCGCCGTTCCCCGCGCCGAGCCCGACCCCGAAGGCGGCGCCTCGGCTGCGGTGCTGGCCCGGTCCGCGCTGGAGGAAGCCGGCTTCACCTCGTTGCGCCCGAACCGGCGCTTGCCCGGCCTCGGCATGGTGGTCAGTTTCTCGGCCGCCGACGCCGCCGGGAGGACGTGGTACTTCGACCTGGCCGGGGTGAACTCTGCGTATCGAGGTGGCATGGCCAAGGCGGAGGTGGTGTGGCGGACGCTCGGGCGGGCTCACGTCATGGCAGCCAACGGCATCGGGCCGCTGGTCGTCCTGACCAGCCAGTTGCCCCGGGCCGGCACCGAGGCCGACCGCGCCCTGCGCGCGCCGGGCCCGGGTGGGATCTTCGACGCGGTGGACCTCAAATCGCTCCACGCCCGAAAGCGGCTGGCCGCCTACGCGAGCGGGCGGTCGGGTGCCCCGCTGCCGGGGTTCTGGTGGGCGTCGGACGTTGCGCCCGGCCGAGCGTGAGGGGTGTCCGTATCCCGAGTGTCCGGGGTGACCGGGTGAGCGCGTGAGCGCGTGAGCCCGCTCGTCGCCTGCGCCGTCGTGCGCGACAATCCGCCGCGGGTGTTCGTCGCCGAAGACTTGGACACGCTTCATTGGGTGCTTGCCTGTCGTCTCGTGGCGGCCACGCCGGGCCGGGACCTGCCGCCCGGCGAACGCGAAGCGCTGCGGCAGGCGCTGCGCGAGCAACGCTGGAGCGACGCACTCTTCGCGTTCATCTCGCGCACGGGCGTCGCGGTGGACGTCTACGAGAGCACGGAGCTCTACGCGCCGGCGGACGCGGCCGTCGCGCCTGTGGAGCTCCAGCTGACTCCCCTGTTCTCTGGATAGCGGCTCCGGTCCGGCGGTCGGGACGGAAGTCCGTGGAAGGATGCGTGCATGCCCAGCGAGCGCACGACCGTGACCGAGCTCGGCACGGCACTCGGCATGCTGGGCCTCGGCGGGATCGACCAGGCCGTGCGCTCTCGCACCGCGGTCATGCACAACCTCTCTCCTGAGATGTGGGACCGCCTGACCCGTCTCCGTACGGGTGGGGCATACGACGCAGAGTTTCATGCTGCGTGGGAGAACGGACGGGCCTTTCTCTCCGCTCGCGACGGATTGCGTGGGAGGCTGCCGGCCGTCGTGGAGTGGAAGGGCACGGGACGCGCCCCCGGGGACGAGGTCGCCCCCATCGACCTGCGGGTGGATCACGTCTACCTGGTCAGCTGCAAATACCTCTCGAACATCGTCTTCAACGTGTCGCCGGCTCATGTGTTCGACGACCTGCTGACCGGCGGGTCCGCCCGGGCCCGCACGGCCCGCGAGGGCGTGCTCGGCGGCCGGGACTGGTACGCGGAGGTGGCACCCGAGGAATACCAAGTGCTCTACGAGGTCGTCCGCGCCGCGATCATCGGTGGGGACGGCCGCGTCCCGGCGAGGAGGCGGGACGAGACGAAGAGTCTGAGTTCGGCACCTGAGGGCTCGGCGCGTGCCCCCTCGCTGCCCGGCATGGACGACGGCGAAGGGTCGGACGGGCCGTTCTTCGAGCGCGGCGGGTCAGAGGGGCCCGACAACCCCGTGCCGTTGCGCGACCTCCCGGACCGGGCGACCGACCTGACGTCGGACCAGCGCGACGCGCTGGGGCGGTGGCTGCGGCCCGGCTGGCCCGACGGCGCCAGAAACGCATACGACCGGCTCTCCGCCGCGGTGTCGTCGGCGTCGGTCCGGCGCTGGCAGACCGCCTTGGAGGACGGGCGAGGCAGCGGGGAGGCGATGCTGTGGCGGTTGCTGCGCGTCGGGAGCGCCCCCTACTTCGTGCTCGGCTCCTCCGCCGCACGCTCGCTCAGGCTCCGCGTCGCGACGTCCTGGGACTGGCGCCAGCGCTTCCGGCTCGGCTCGTTCACGATGAGGGGCCAACCCGGGGGCCAACCCCGCGTGGGTTGGGCGGCGCACGTGCGCGACCGCGCCACCAACGAGATGCATGAGATCGCAGGGCACATCGAGGTGCGCTGGAGCCACGGACGGTTCAGCGGCCCTCCGGAAGCGAAGGGGTATCTCGACACGCCGCACCATCTCGTGCCGGGGTACTTCTCCCTCGAGTGAGCCCCTTCGATCCCGCTGCCTTCGCCCCGCCGCTGCGGATGCCCGAGCTCGCGTGTGGACCGGTGGTGCTGCGACCGTTCGCGCACTCGGACCTGGATCTGGTCCGGCAAGCCTCGGCCGACCCGTTCATCGCCTCCATCACGTCCGTACCCCGTGTGTACACCGACGAGGCGGGTCGGGCCTTCATCGAGCGCCAGCACCGGCGAGCGGGCAACGGCGACGGCTACTCCTTCGTCATTGCCGACGCGCACGAACCCTCGGCAGGCTTCGGCTCCATCGGCCTGTGGTTGCACGAGATAGAGAGCGGACGGGCGTCGGTGGGCTACTGGCTGCTCGAGGGCGCACGGGGCCGGGGTCGGACGGCGCACGCGCTGCGCGGCCTGGTGGCCTTCGCGTTCAACGATCTGACCATCCCGCGCCTCCATCTCTTCGTCGAGCCCTGGAACGTGGCATCGGCTCGGACGGCCGAGTCCGCCGGCTTCCGTCGCGAAGCGCTCCTGCGGGGGTGGGAGCGGATCGCCGGCGAACAGCGTGACGCGGAATGCTTCGCCCTCTTGCACCGAGACTGGGACGGGAGCGGCTGAGTGTTCCGGCGCGACCACCGTACCGAGGACGTCTCAAGGCGCATCGATCACCTCATGGCGGCGGTGCTCGTGTCGGACGAGGCCGAGCGGGTGGCCCGGCTGGCCGAACACGTTGCGGACGACTTCGTCTACGTCGGCCCGGACGGAGTCTTCGACGGAGCCTCGGGACTGAGCGATGCATTCACCCCGTACCGCCGGGCGGGAGGGCACGCCACCGCGCTGCACCGGACCAGCCCGGTCGAGACGCACCACGGCTACTTCCGCTTCTCGTGGGAGCGAGTGGAGGACGGCATCACCGCCATGGAAGGCTGGGCCTTCGGCTCGCTGAACCAGGACGGGGAGATCCGGCGCGTCGTCGTCTTCGAAGGACTGGTTCCGGGCGGCGTCGACCCGGAAGCACGGTGATAAGTCGCCGGCGGTGGAGCTGAGCCGGTCGAGCAAGAAGAGCGAGGAGAACGCTGATGTTGGTGCTGGCAAAAATCGCCGAGGGCGCGGCCACGGTGACGCTGAACCGCCCCGAGGCGCGCAACGCCCTCTCGGGAGAGCTCACCCGCCAGCTCGAGGACACCGTCACCGACCTCGACGGTCGCGACGACGTGAGCTGCATCGTCCTCACCGGCGCCGACCCCGCGTTCTGCGCCGGCGTGGACTTGAAAGCGCTGGCGACAGAATCGAGGTCCGCCCAACGAGACCGCCAGCGGGACCCGTTGCCGCCGACGGGGTTCCTCCCTCCCCACGAGACTCCGGTCATCGGCGCTGTCAACGGGCCGGCGGTGACGGGGGGCCTGGAGCTTGCCCTGAGCTGCGACTTCCTCATCGCTTCGGAGCGCGCGCGCTTCGCTGACACCCATGCCCGGGTGGGCGCCATGCCGGGCGCGGGATTGACGATCCGCCTGCCGCAACTCATCGGGTTCGACCGGGCCCGGCGGATGAGCTTCACCGGAGACTACGTCGACGCTGCGACGGCCCTCTCGTGGGGCCTCGTCGTCGAGGTCGTGCCGCACGAGGCGCTTCTGCCCAGAGCCCGCGAGGTGGCGGCGGCGATCGCGTCGATCCCGCGCGAGAACGTGCGCGAGGTCCGTCGCATGTACGAGGGGATCGGCGCCCTGTCCGGAGAGGAGGCGCGGTTGGCCGAGGTGCGGTGGTCGCGGCGGTGGATGGAGGACCACTTCGACCAGTCGAGGCTGGCGGACGAGCGGGAGCGCATCATGGCCCGGGGCCGGTCCCAGACCCAGGGACTCGACGGCACCACCGCGTGAAGGTCTACGCGGGCATGGACCCGCGCCTCAGCCTGCCCGAGGCGGTGGCGCGGGCGACCAGGATCGAGGCGCTCGGCTACGACGGGATCCATGTGGCCGAGACGGTGCACGACGCCCTGTCGGTGGCCCTGTTGGTGGCAGAGCACACCAAACGGATCACGGTCCGCACCAGCGTCGCGCTCGCCTTCACACGCAGCCCCACCCTGGTCGCCTACGCGGCGTGGGACCTCTCCAAAATGAGCGCCGGGCGATTCCAGCTCGGCCTCGGGACGCAGATCCGCCAGAACATCGAGGATCGCTACGCCGTGCCCTTCGGTGAAGATCCGATCGGCCGGTTGCGCGACTACGTCGGCGCCGTGCGGGCGTGCTTCGCCTCGTTCCGGTCGGGTGAAGCGCCTGACTACCGCAGCACCCACTACCGGGTGACCCGGCTACAGCCCTACTTCAACCCCGGTCCCGACGCCGACACCGTGGCGCCGCCCATCTACCTGGGCGGGGTGCAGCGGAGGGCGTGCGAGCTGGCCGGTGCGGTGGCGGACGGGTTCGTGAGCCACCCCACCAACTCGAACCCGCGCTACCTCCTTCAGACATGCTTGCCTGCGCTGGACTCCGGCGCGCGCTCGGTGAGCCGCGACCTGGCCGGGGAAGGTTTCGAGACGGTGATCGGAACACCCGTGATCACTGGCGCCACAACTGCCGCCGTCACCGCAGAGCGGGAGCGCCAAAGGCGACTGCTCGCGTTCTTGTATTCCACGCCGGCCTACGCGCCGACCCTTGAGCTCTATGGTTGGGACGACGTGGGCCCGCGTCTGCGCGAGCTCATCCGCCGCGAGCGCTGGGACGACCTGGCCGACGTCCTCTCCGACGAGATCCTCGACGCCCTCGTGCCGTGCGGCACGTTCGAAGAGCTACCCGGCGTCCTGCGTGAGCGCTTTGCGGGGCTCGGCAGCGGGATCGTCGTCAACCCACCCCCGGACGCCGGCGCCGATCGGGCATTCAGCGCCGTGATTGCAGCCCTGCGGGAGGGCTGAACGAGGCGGTCCGACCCTGATGTCAGCGGGGCATCGGGAAGATCAGCTCCTCGGCCGCCATGGCGTCGACGGCCGCCCTCCGTTCGTCGTCGCCGAGCGCCCGGAAACGCTCGGCCGAGGCGAGCACGCGCGGCAACAGCGCGATGTCGCCGGGCGTGCAGAACGCGTCCACCCCGGGCGTTGAGAGGGCGAAATGGATGCCCCGATCGAGCTCCTGGTCGGTGGCGACCGGCTCGTACCACGAGGCCGCCCAGCGGTCGGCCGTGGTGGGGCTGCCCTCGGCGGCCTCGGACAGGGGGCGGCGGTCCCCCCAGGGCCGGTGGGCGGCGGCCTTGATCACCATCACCCCGACGTCGCGCTGCGCGCACAGGGCCAGGAGCTCCTCGGCCGCCTCCCTGTACTCGGGCCGGGCCCACAGCGCTGGATACACCGGGAACATCACGGTGTCCAGGTCGAAGCGTTGCAGCGCCTCGAGGTGCGCCTGTGGCACCTCGAGGTCGTGGCCGGTGATGCCGGCGAAGCGCGTGTGCCCGGCGTCGCGCAAGGCCAGGATCCGCTCGATGGCCGCCGAGCGGCGGTCCAGCTCCTCGAGCGAGGTCACGGCATGGGCCTGGTAGAGATCGAGCACCTCGGCGTGGAGGAGTCGACGCGTGTTGTCGAACTGGTCGACGACGCCGTCCGGGTTCGCCCGCAGCGTCTTGCCGGCGACGAAGATGTCGTCGCGGCGCTCGGCCAGGTGTGGCCCGACGACGGACTCGGCCGCTCCGTACTGCGGCGCGATGTCGAGGTGATTGACGCCATGTTCCAGCGCGAGGTGCAACCAGGTTCCGGCCTCCTGCACCGTGGCGGCCCAGCAGGCTGCGCCGCCGAGCACCGCCACGCTGCTCTCGTGACCGGTCCGGCCCAGGCGACGGCTTTCCACGGGCCCCGCCCTAGGACTTGGGAGTCAGGACGTTGAACACCGCGCCTACGTTGTCGGCGAGCACCGCGAACCGTCCTGGCTCGATGTCGGCCGGCTCGCGCAGGACCGCACCACCGAGCTCCTTCGCCGTCTGGGCGGTGGTATCGGTGTCGGCCACCGCGAAATAGACGCCCCAGTTGGGCGGCATGTCGGCCGGCATCTCGGGCAGCTTGGGCATCATGCCGCCGATGGAGCGGCCGGCCAGCTTCCACTCGGTGTAGGCGGGCGGTTCACCCGGGGGGCCCTGGTCCTGGCCGTCCCACCCGAAGACCGCCTTGTAGAACGCCTTGGACTTGTCGAGATCCGTCGTGATGAGCTCGTTCCACGTGAACGAGCCCGGCTCGTTGGCCAGTTGCGAGCCCGTGTGTGCGTTCGGCTGCCAGAGACCGATGACCGCACCGACCGGGTCGGCGAAGACAGCCATCCGCCCGGCGTCCATGACGTCCATCGGCTCCACGAACACGGTGGCACCGTTTGCCTTCGCCTTGGCCACCGTCTCGTCCGCGCTGTCGACGTTGATGTAGGTCATCCAGGTCGGCGGCATGTCCGGATTCATCTGCGGCCCGATGCCCGCCACCGACTTCCCACCGAGGTCACAGACCGAGTAGCCACCCGCCTCGGCCGGACCTTCCGGGCAATTCCAGCCGAACAAAGCGCTGTAGAACTCCCGCGACTTGGCGAGATCGGGACTGCTCAGGTCCACCCAGGACGGAACTCCGTCGTCATAGCGCTCGAACTCCATGATTCCCACCTCCTTCTACAGGTGCCGACCCATCCGAAGGTACCCGATCGATCGCCCATCTGTGTCGGTCCAGGTGAAATGATCACGGGAATGCAACACAACCGGAAGACGCGATGAGCCCCGGTCCGGTCGGCTCCGCTGTGGAGCAGCTGGCACAGGCCTTGGCCGATCGAATCGTGCCACTTGTCATCGACGCGATCGACCTCGACGCGCTGCTCGACCGGATCGACGTCGAGAAGATCGTCGAGCGGGTGGACGTCGAGAAAGTCGTCGAGCGGGTAGACGTCGAGAAGATCGTCGAGCGGGTGGACGTCGAAAAGATCGTCCAGCGGGTGAACGTGAACGCAATCGTGGACCAGATCGACATCGACGCCCTGATGGAGCAGACCGAGCTCGGTTCGATCATCGCTCGCTCGACCACCGGCGTGCTTACCGAGGTCCTGGACGTGATCCGAAGCCAGGGGGTCGGGCTGGACGACTTCATCTTTCGCTGGGGCAACCGCCTCATCGGGCGCAGGCGCCGGATCGCCGACTGGCCCGAGGCCCCGCCCCTCCTGGTCGAACCGAAGGCAACAACATGAACGGTGCCACGGGGCCGACGCCATGAGGACGACGGGATGACCACGGCACCAATGCCTCGTCCCGAGCTGACGGTCGGCCGGCAAGGGCATTATGCGGGGGCGGCGAGCCGGCTCGTAGCCTTCGCGGTCGACGGCGGCGTCATCTGGGGGCTCTATCTCGGCGGGCAGGCGCTCCTCAACTTCGGGGTCAAGTTCTTCACCGGCTCTTCCCTCACCCTGACCAAGGACAGGATTGCGGCCGCCATCGTCCTGGCCGTGTGGGAGTTCGTCTACTTCGCCTACCAATGGGCGGTCAGCGGCAAGACGCTCGGCATGGCGCTCCTCGGAATTCAGGTGGTCACGAGAGAAGGCGGCCCCATCAAGCCCCGACAAGCGGTGTACCGCACGCTCGGCCTCGGCTTGACCCTCTTGACGCTGGGCATCGGCTTTCTCGGGATCGTCTTCCAGCGAGAGCGCCGCGCGCTCAACGACTTCGTCGCCGGTACGGCAGTGGTCTACGAATGGGATGCCCGGGCGGCCCACCTGCGTTGGTTGGCCCGCGGAAAAGGGCTCCGCCCGGGCATCTCCCGTCAGCGGTCGTTGGTCCCCGAGGAGCAGGCCGTGCAGTAACAGCGAGGGATCAATTGGGATCCCGGGGGCGCGCCCCTTCTACGATGCCGGCCATGTCCTTCGCCGAAGTCACGAAGCCCCACCCGGGCGTGGCCGTCGTCACATTGAACCGACCGGAGCGGATGAACGCGATGGCGTTCGACGTCATGATCCCGTTTCGGGACTCCCTGCGGGCGGTCGGCGACGACAACGACGCCCGCGTGGTCGTCATCACCGGCGCCGGCCGCGGCTTCAGCTCGGGTGCGGACCATGAGCACCCGGGCACCATTCCGAACTTGGACGGGCTGACCCTGCCCACCATCGCGCTGCGTTCCATGGAGATGCTCGACGACGTCATCAGCACCATCCGCCGCCTGCACCAGCCTGTGCTCGCGGCGGTCAACGGCGCGGCCATCGGAGGCGGATTCTGTCTGGCGTTGGCCGCCGACGTACGGATCGCCGCCGACGACGCGTACTTCCGGGCCGCCGGCATCAACAACGGACTCACCGCGGCCGAGCTCGGGCTGAGCTATTTGTTGCCGCGCGCGATCGGGCACTCGCGAGCGGCCGAGATCATGCTCACCGGCCGGGACGTCGATTCCCAGGAGGCGGAACGGATCGGTCTGGTGTCCAACGTCGTGGCGGGAGCGCAGCTCTTGCCCGCCTGCTTCGAGCTGGCCGACCGCATCAACGGGTGGAGCCGCGCAGGAGTGGAGCTGACCAAGCGCCAGCTGTGGAACAGCCTGGACGCCAGCAGCCTGCAGTCCCACATGGACGCCGAGGGGACGTCGCAGCTCTTCGTCCGCTGCCTGACCCGCAACTTCGAAGAGGCGGTGGCGGCCCGCAAGGAGGGGCGGGTGCCCGACTTCAAGGATTGATCAGGCGGTGTTCACCAGCGTGTTGGCCGCCATGTCGAGGTAGGCCCGCAACTCGTCGGCGTCCTCGTCCGATATCCGAGCCTCGGCCTGGAGCTCACCGAGTGCGTCGTTCATGTGGCGCAGCCAGGCGTCGCGCTCGGCCGGGCCGATGATGAACGGCGAGTGCCGCATGCGCAGCCGGGGGTGCCCGCGCTGCTCGCTGTAGGTCCCCGGCCCGCCCCAGTACTGCATGAGGAACAGAGCGAGGTGCGCCGAGGGCTCGCTCAGGTCGTCGGGATAGAGAGGGCGCAGGAGCGGATCCCCGGCGACGCCGAGGTAGAAGCGGTCCACGAGGTCGACGAAGAAGGATCCACCTCCGACCCGATCGAACAGCGCGCCCACGGAATGGAGAGTAAAGGACTTAAACTGCACACCGACTCGCGGCCGTAGTTCAATGGAAGAACCTCAGCCTTCCAAGCTGATGATGCCGGTTCGATCCCGGTCGGCCGCTCTCTTCAGATTGGCTGGTCAGGGGCACTGCGACCTCCTGTCCTCGCTTGCCTTCGCCGACCTTGACGAGTCTGGCGCAGCTGTCAATGGTCCATGCACCCCGTGGATCGATGCCGACGCGGGCCTGCTTGGCCTCCGATCGAGGAACAAAAGAATCCGGTGTTCGGTGTTCGCATTCCGGGCTCATTGCCATTAGCCAGTTCCATCAGCAACCGCCGAGCGTTCTTCGGTACTTAAAGCCGTCAGGAGTGGAGCGGCAGCTCCCTGCAGCTGCTTGATCGCCTCCTCAAGGCTGCCGGCAAACGCGCCTGGCGGCAAGTTGCCAACGTCGGCGGGTGCAACGATGCGACCAAGCTCTGCGGCTAGGACCTGTGCTTGTTCCAAGAAGCGACGAGCCACTGGCTCCTCAATGAGCACCGGTGCGCCCACCAAAAGCACCAGTAGGTACGTGCGGACGGCATCACCGGCCGCTTCCCGATCACCGTCCCGGTCACGCAAGGCAACGGTCATATCCACGGCCCGCCTCGCCTGGCTCAACATGATCACTGCGTGTGCGCCAATAGCACGCGATTGACCTTGGCGCTGGCGGTGGCGAATGATCTGATCTACAACGACCACTGTGAGGGCTACGACGAGAACGCCTGCCACCACATCAGCGGATATCGGGTGTTCCGACCAGAATTTCCGGTCCCCTCTGTCGAGGAGTTCCAGCAACACGAGAGCGAGGACGACGGCGGTGACAACGCCAGCGGCGATCCAAGACTGCCAGCGATGGATCACGGGCGCACCGTATCGCTCGTGGACGTGCCATGTGGCAAGAACAAGCTGAAGTAGTCGCGCACTTCGACCAGCACGGCGCATTCGGACGGCGGCGCTAATGCCTCTTCTGCTGTAGAAAGTCTTACCCTGAGCACACCGAAGTCATTAGCCGACGCCTACCCCATACGGGCGCGCATGGTACTTCGCATTCCACGCCTGTGGGTGATCACGCTCCTTGTCGCTTCGATCATGGTCGGGTTGATTACGGCGTTCTACATCGCATCGGTTGTAGACCCCATTTCTCATCTCCGCGATCTGCCCGTGGTGGTTGTAAACGAAGACAACGGTGCCATGATCGGCGCGCAACACCTCAATATCGGCCACGAGGTACAAACAGGTTTGACTACGAGCCACGTGGTATCGAGCCACCTGCAAATCCTGACTTCAGGCATGAATGTGGCAAAGCAGACTATGGATGACAACAACGCTTACGCGACCGTTGTCATTCCACCCAAGTTTACCGTCGCCCTCCTGACCGTATCGGGCGTGCCCGTACCAAGGCCGACCTCGACGAGGCCTCAGATCGGCATCTTGACCAACGATCGGTCAGGCACGGTCGGAGTGGGGCTGGCTACCGGCTTCCTTCAGCCGGCGCTCGACGTCGCATCAAAACAAATCGGGAAGGAGCTACTGGCCCACGTGCCCGCTGATGCATCAACCCCAGCGACGCGGGCGATACTCACGGATCCTGTAGACGTCACCACCACGCCGTATCGGCCTCTCCCCGCGCATAGCGGACTCGGGCTGAGCGCCTTTTACATCGCCCTGCTCGCCCTCACATGCGGTTTTCTGGTAGGCACCATCGTTCACAATGGTGCGGACTCCGGCCTTGGATACGCCACCACAGAGACCGGACCTCGCTGGCACCAGAGTCAGCCCCTACCGATCAATAGATGGCAGACCTTGCTCGTCAAATGGGCGGTAGTCGTGGTCCTCGCCGCCGTCGTGAGCGGCGTGATACTTGCCGTGGCCGCCGGGGCGCTGCGCATGGATGCCCCAAACCTCACTCTGTTGTGGTTGTTCATGTGGCTCTGCTCTGTGAGCGTGGCGGTGGGGACGATCGTCCTCTTCGCTGTTGTCGGAAGCTACGGGCAGCTGCTGGCGCTACTTATTTTTGTCTACCTTGGGTTAGCTTCCGCCGGGGGAACGGTTCCGGTACAAGCTCTTCCCGGACCTCTCCGGTACATCAGCTCGGTCGATCCCCTCCGCGAAATCCTCGCTGGGACGCGGTCCATCTTGTACTTCGACGCCCGGGCAGACACTGGACTGGCCGGCGGCGTGTTAGCGGCAGCGCTCGGCTTGGTGTTCTGGCTCGTGCTGGGTACGGCGGTCGTCCGCTGGTATGACCGCCGAGGGTTCGAGCGTCTGAGCCCGGAACTCTTGACTTACATCGGCGAATCGATCGCTCAGTATCGTGCCAAACAGGCAGTCACTTTGGCCACGAGCGACGGTGCACCGCCAGCTAGGAGTGGCGATACAGCCGCTCCCCAGCCAGCTGCCCCGCCGATCGAACCAACACCGGATGAGAGCAGCGGAGACACGTCATAACCGAGTTCATTTTCCGCCGTGTTCCTACTTCAAAGTGGTGCGCTTAACTACTGAGTGGGGTCGACCCGGATCGCCGGATCGGCCCGCCGCTGCTAGTTCAGCTCTTGCTGTTTGGTCGGCCTGCTTTGTTGACACCAGCCGGTCTCTGTGTTCAGCTTTCTAGGCCTGAGGCGCTTTGCGCTATTGCGACACGTGTTGGGGGGTCGGCCATGTCCTTTGGGAACCAAATCCCGTTCCGGCCAGGAACCGAAGGTTCAGGTTGGTGCCGTCGTCAACGATTCCGCAAGCACCCTTTGCGCTTCCTGTTGCCGTTCGCGCTGGCGTTTCCACCCCTGGCCCTGGTGATCGGTGCGCGCGCGCCGGATGCGGTCGCGGTCGCACCAAGCCAGCAGCTTGAGATCAATATCTCCAACAACGCAGAAGGCGGAACCGGCACCACCACGAAGGGGGAGCCGGAGATCGCCCAAAACCCCCTCAATCCGGACAATCTGTTCATGGATTGGAACACCTTCCGCTATCCGGTCACCAACTTGACGCCCGTGCCAAACCCTTGTGGCGGGATGACGTCGATGGATCGAGGACGGACCTGGCAGTCGGCAACCCTGCCATTGACCTCGTGCGCCGACGCGGTGGCAGCATTTGGCCCCGATGGCACCCTGTACGCGGGGGGCATCGTCGTCACTTCGACCACCATCGTCCTCCCCAACCCCTTCCCCAACTGCCCCCCCAACGCCAGAGCATTCGCCGGCATCTGCCTAGTGGTCCACGGCTACGATGCGATCGTCCGATCGACCGACAGTGGCCAGACCTGGAGCGCTCCAGTCAAGATCATGGGATCTCAGGTCTCCCCGCCTGGCCCGTTCCCCTTCGCTCCGGGCTCGGGGAATCCGTCAGACACCTTCGACCGGCCCTTCCTGTCGATTGACCAATCGACCGGCACCATCTACGCCACCGGCCACAACATCGTCGACCATGAGACGTTTGTCACCGCATCGACTGACGGTGGGCACAGCTTCGGGACGATCTATGCGGCCGACTCGCCGACCTATCCGTCGAGCGGTTTGCCCGGTGGAACGATCGCAGCCGCCAAGGGAGTGCTCGCGGTGGCGTATACGGCAGCGTCGGCTCCCGGTGCCACCTGCCCGTGCGTGATCTTCGAGATCAGCACCGATAACGGTGCCACCTTCACCCGCCATATCGTCCCGACCATCGGCGCGGCCGCGACCCCGCGTCCCTTCCTTGCCGCCGACCCGACCGGACGAGGTCGCTTTGCCTTGCAGATTTTTGACTCGACCGGAATGGTGAACCAGGTGTACACGACCGGTGACTTCGGTCAGACCTGGCAGGGGCCGACCGAGGTCGCCGAGTCGCCGGCGAATCCGCAGTTCAAGCCTTGGCTCTCCTACGGTCCCTCCGGAGAACTGGCCCTGGTGTGGCGGACGTATCACGGGACGGTGGGGACGGCGCCGTATGACGTGTGGGCGGCGGTCGGCCTGGTCAAGGGGGTAAACGGGGCGGTCTTCAGTGCGCCCGTTCGAATGAGCAGTGTCGCTGCGCCGTACCCTCCGCTGAATCCCGGCGGCCAGGGAGATGACTTCTCCTTTGTCCTCGCTGACAACCAGTACCTTCACGTGGGCTGGGGCGATTCGCGCAACGGTCGCACCGAAGCCTGGTACGGCCGCATCTCACTACCGACCTTCAAAGGTCAGCCGTGACGGGTCAGCGCCATTATGAAGCTCTGGTGCTGTTCTCATGAAGCACCAGAAGAACGGGTCCTGCCTCTGATTCTGCCGCCGGTCCGGTACGGCCCACGTCCGTTCCTTGGTGTACCCGCCGGCGGTCCGCCGCTACTACCCCTGCCCGGTCGCAGTCGGCGCCGGCTTCCTTCGACATTGCCTTCCCTTGGCCTCTTTTCGACGGCAAGGCACCTGGGCGTGACTTCGGGAGTCCGCCCCAAGAATCAGGGCAGGTAGCGATCCCACTCAAACTACGACAGTGTTGTGCGGCCACCGTCGACTGCCAACGTTTGGCCGGTGATGAACGACGATTCGTGCGAGAGAAGAAAGAGGGACGCGTAGGCCACCTCCCAAGCGGTGCCCCGACGTCCGAGCGGCACAGGAATGCTCTCTCTGCCCGTCATCTTGCGGTCACCATCACGGCCGATCCCTGTGTCGATCATCCCCAGCATCACGATGTTCGCTCTGATTGCATCGTCCTTTCGGGCGATAGCCGTAGCCCGAACCAGAGCAGAAAGCCCCGCTTTTGATGCGTCGTAAGCGATCATCCGCCCTATACCTCGCACGGCGCCAATCGAGGAGGTGAAGACGATCGACGAGCCTGGCTCCAATACGGGCAATGCCGCCCGGGCGGTCAACATTGCTCCGCGCAAGTTCACATTCACCGTCGTGTCCCATGCCTCGGGTGTGTTCTCCTCGAAGCCAATGGGTCCGGGGATGCCCACGTTGTAGACGAGTCCGTCGATGCCGTCGAGCTGACTCTGAGCAGCAGCGATCATCGCAGTGATGCTCTCGGGCTCTGCGACATCGGCGAGCTGGAGGTCCGCGAGACCTCCTTCGGCGCGAATCAGCTGAACTGTGTCCTCGGCAGAAGCTTCATCCCGATCCACCACGACGACACGAGCCCCTTCGCGGGCGAGAAGTATCGCCAGTGCCCGGCCATTGCCAATTGGCTGATCTTGGAGCTGAAAGTCGGTCTGGCCCGCACCGACGATCACCACGCGTCGCCCGTCCATGCGACCTCGGCCTGGAGCCGTACCACGTGCTTCGCTGGGCAGGCCTTCCTCACCTTTTGGCGTCGCCGATTCACGCGTCAAGTGCTCGAGGGGCGGCTCCTGCTCGTTAGCTCCGGGTGGGGGAAATGCGAGTTTGTTGTCCGGGTTTTTCGGAACGAAGCCTGAGGCGATGAGCACGTTACAGTCCGCGGCTGTATTTCGAAGCATGTGCGCCTCTTTACCCGCGTCGGACTCGTACCAGTGTCGAGCAACTTCAGGAGACTCGAACTCCATGATGGCAAGGCGACTTCCCTCTGGCCAGGATCCCTCGCGCACCTCGTAGTCGGCGTCCACGACGAGCATCTTGGCGCCGTGCTCAACGAGGGAGTCATAGGTAACAGCTCCGTGCGCGGCCATCCCGGCAGGATCGTGGATTACCTCAGTCATGATTACATAGCCGCGGGGCATATCTCTCCTTCATCTCGATCGCTTGGAACCTTCTTCTCTAACGGATGTACATTCGCAACTGCGATCGGTTGACTCTTCGGTCTCAGTCGCGTGGAGAGCTGATTGACACCGAAGGAGCAGCTCGAACACCACTCACCAGCTGGCCTTGCCAGGAGCTGACGACCGCGAGGGGCACACTGGGCTCATCGGAGTCGCCTATTGAATCGGCTCACTCCCGAAGATTGTGGTCCGAAGCATCTCGCGTGGTGAACCCGCAGGATAAGGAGTCGAACGATGCATCACACCCGTGTTGTCCCAGAGGACGGTGTCTCCTACCGACCAGTGGTGTCGATAGACGAACTCGTCCTTCGTGGTTCGATCCATCAGCTCGTCGAGCAAAGCACGGCTCTCATCGGGGTCCATGTCCACGATGTGGTCTGCATGAGCGCTGATGAGAATGGACTTTCGCCCCGATCGATGCGTCCACACCAGAGGGTGGACGCAAGTCGGCCTTGACCGCCAGCCCTGAAGCTGTTCGGGCGTGGGATCTGGGTAGACCAGTCGTTGCGACGCTTCGAGAGAATGGAGAACTCTCAAGCATGCAAATCGTTCCTTTTCGTCATCTCTCAGCGCGTCGTAGGCCGCATACGTGCTAGCGAACTCAGTTTCACCGCCGGACTCCGCTACGGCTTTGGCGCTCAACATCGTTGCCTTCTGAGGCGGCTCACCATGGAGCGGCGTGCAGCCGTCAATGTGCCAATGGAAAGTTCCTTTGAGATATTCCGCCGCTGAATTCTTGGCAGCATCTCGAGTGACTCTGTAGATGCCAGGCACGGGGTGGTGACCCTCGGAGTAGTCCACCTCCCCTATTCGCTCGCAGAACGCCACCTGCTCCTCAGGGTCAAGGTTGAGGTCACGGAACACGAGGACACCGTTTGCCTCGAGTGCGTCCGTCACCGAGACCACCACCGACTCATCATTCAGGAGGTCATCTGGCTCAATGCCGGAGACCTCACCCCCGATCGTCTCCGCAGTCTGCTGGACGACGATGGTGCTCACGAGGCGAGACCGGCCTCGTCACCCAGGCACACCAAGAACTGCCTTCCTAGTGAACGAATGGATCTGTTCATTGCCCTTATTCCCTTGCCATCAGTGACCGTGATGCTGCTTTGACCCATGCGGGCGCGCATCTGGTTGTCGTGTTGCTAGTCGAGGCCCTACCGGCTCGTTGCATCTCGCACCCCGTCCCGGTACTCAGGTTCGATGTCACGCCACGACTCGTCGGAGCCGAGCACTGCGTCGTAGGGATCTGGAATGCGAACGGTGTCCGGACTCCGCGCGCTCCCGGGAGGGAGATCCCCATTCTCATACGCAGCGAGTGCGTCGAGCAGGAGTAGACGGGCGTTAGCCACAGCGCCGTCACTTGCTGAGAGGTTGTCCTTGGACCGGTCGACGATCGGCCCCATACTCACCTGCACCACAGAGTCCTCGTCAACGACGCTGCGATTGAAGCCGGAGTGGTGGCCGGCGTCCATCAAGCGACGATCTTGCCCCCAGCGGTTGGATCGATCCCCGCTGACCGTCGAGAAGTTGCGTGGGTCTGGATCGAAATCCTCGCGTACGGCTCCGAAGTCCTTCTGGGACACCGGTGAAGTGCCGTAACTCCCGAAGAACAAGAGATGATTCGTGTCGTCGACTGGAGCGAAGGCGAAGACGTGATACCGATCGATGAAGCCGGTCGCGGCGACAATGACGAGCGGAAAAAAGAAGTTGGTCACCCGAGCGTAGGTCTTTCCGTCATCCTGCTTGCGAAGTGAGGCGGCCCGCATGCCGAAGGAGGCCTCAGCCACCTCGTACGTCGGGATCTTGTTAAAGGCGACGGTCGCTTTGCCCTCGTCCATCGAATCGCCCTTCTCGTCAATCACATTGCGAGTCCAGCTCTGGTGCAGAATCCCCGCGTGAACAGAGTCCAGACCTCCCTCGAGAGCCTGGAGCCAGTTGACGGGAAGGTTCGAGAAGGTCACCGCCGTCTTGTTTCCGTGTTTGGCTGTGAAAGGAAGGTCTGGGAACGGAGGAGGCTCAGGGCTGCCCAGCCACACCCAAGCGATGTTCCCCGCCTCGTGGACTGGGAAGTGAGTCACTTTCACGCTCGCGCAGAACCGGTCGTGCCGAACGACTTGCGTCGGTGCTTCGACCACGGCGCCTGACACGTCGGTCTTCCAGCCGTGGTAGATACAGCGGAGACCATCGCCCTCGACGCGAGCCAAGAGCAGTGACGCCTGACGATGGGGACACGCTTCTGCGAGAAAGCCAACACGGCCGTCAGGCGCGCGCCACGAGACGAAGTTCTCGCCCAACAGACGAACAGGTGTCGGCGCCTCTCCCACCACAAGGTTGTCCGAGAGAGCAAACGGGATCCAGCAGTTCTCGCGGATGAGCTTCCCCATCGGAGCACCACCCTCAACTCGGGTGATCAGCTCGTTCTCTTCGCGAGTCACCATTTCCCGCTCCTCTCTTTGCCTTCGCGCCCCATCCGTCCGCGCTGCCTTGACCGAGCGAGACTCCCCTCACATCCAGGCGATCCCATATTATTTCGTCAACTGACGAAATCCAACCGCATACGGCAGCGAGAAATCCCTTGGCCTGGCGTCAGCGCGACCGACGATGACGAGGAGTTGGTGCTGGCTCAGTGCTCCGCGGCACTGAGGCGTGCGCCCTCGATCTCCCGAATGCGTTGTTCAACGAACTCGATGACCTCGGCGTGTCCAAGATCTAAGTCGAATGCATTCTCGGTGATGAGAAAACGAGAGACCGCACTGAGGAGGAGAACAATCGCCTCAGGGGATCGAAATGCAGTCGCGGATTTCGACGTCTCGAGCACCTTCGCGAATGCGGCCAGTTGTCCGCTCCGGAATTTGCGCGACGACTCAGCGATCTCGAATCGAATGGCCTTGCGATGATTGGCCAGCGCTATGAACTCCAAGTTGAGGTCTCCATTAGGGCGGTCCAACAAGAGGTCCCAAAAGGCCCAGAGGGGCTGAGGCGAGGTAAGAACCTCCTCTTGTCGAGCCAAGCTTCGACTGGCACCCCGCCGGAACAGCTCTATGAACAGGTCGTCCATCGTCTCGAAGTAGTAGTGGATGGCATTAGGAAGCCCCGCTCTGTTTGCAATCCGTCGAGAGCTGACGGCGGCGTAGCCCTCTTCGATCATGAGTGCCTCGGCGGCATCAAGCAAGGCGGTCCGCGTCGCTGAATCGTCATTTGGATTTCGTCGGCGTGCTGGCATGGCTCTTTCCTCGTTCGCTCTCCAACGTTCCCAATTCGATTGTTTCACTGTGAATGCATACCGAAACGGGCGCGCCTGGTCGCCCTACCGTCCTGGGACTCGGAGATTGTGCGCTTCCACCAGGTTTGACCAGCGCCTCGACCACTTGCCGACGAGTCACGGCGCGAGCAGGCTGTCAGACATGAATCAGTCGATTACGGCCTATGACTAAGAGTTCCAGATCATGACCGAGAAAGGCAAGAGCGTCCATGGCGCATAACCACGCAGTGATCGAACCTGGCATGACGGCCCTGGTAACCGGAGCCAGCAGTGGCATTGGAGAGCAGTTCGCTCGCCAGCTTGCCGACCGCGGTGTCAATCTCGTGCTTGTTGCCCGCAACCGTCAGCGTCTCGAAGACCTCGCCGCTGACCTGCGACAGCGCCACAATAACCTCACGGCGAGCGTCTATCCCGCCGACCTGGCTGAGACAACGGGCGCTTCGCAGTTGGCAGCCACCCTCGAAGCCAACGGCGTCATGGTCGACCTGTTGATCAATAACGCAGGTACGGGACTCTACGCGAACTTCATAGAACAGGACCTCGGCGCGATCACCAACGAGATCCAGCTCGATTGCCTTTCGCTCGTTGCGCTCACCCGCCAGTTCTTGCCTGGCATGGTCACCCGCCATCGGGGCGGCATTATCAACGTGGCGTCGACCTCCGCTTTCCAACCTATTCCCACCATGGCCGTCTATGCAGCATCCAAGGCCTTTGTCCTGTCGTTCACCGAGGCCGTGTGGGCCGAAACCAAGGCGAGCGGAGTTCGGGTGATGGCTCTGTGCCCCGGCCCGACCGAAACACGGTTCTTCGACAACGCCAGCTCGACCAAAAAGTTCTTAACCCGCGGCCGCCAGTCGCCAGGACACGTTGCAGAGTTCGCCCTACAAAAGTTCACCACACGTCGCAGCCCCACGGTGATTCCCGGAGCCGCGAACCACATTCTCGCCAGCGGCTACCGGATCACGCCTCGGCCTCTGATGACCAGGGTGTCAGAACTCTACCTTCGCGCGGGCTGAAATCACCCGCGATCGCGCCATAAAGTCTCCAGCCCTCCAACCCCTAGCAGCAATGTCCAACGTCGACGGGACGGGTGGACCCGTGAACAAACTACGCGGAGACTCAGACAGCGCCTAACGGCGATGTCTCATCCCGCTGGCGGCGGACCCGGCGTCGCAGACCGTGCCCCTGACACCGGTTCGGATCTAGCGTCGGACCATGCCGTAGCATCACTTACATGCCTGCCGCAGTCATCAACCACCTTCATTTCCGAGAGGCACCCGACACTGATCTCTTCGCTCGTGCAGAACGGGAGGTAGTGCCAGAAGCGCGGGTCACGGAGGGAATCCATGGTCTCCACATCGTGCAGGTGACACCGGATCACTTCATTCTCGTCATCCTGGGTGATGACGCCGACGTACTCGACAGGTTTGCGGTCAAGGTCGGCTCGCCCTGGATGATGGAACATGTCGTGCCACTGCTTGCTTCACCACCAGAGCGACACCTCGGACGTCTTGTGGCGACGACCGACTGAACTTTGTCCACCGATGGTTCTGCGACAGTGTGGCTTGGGTGGGGCGAGGCTTGGCATCCTGGTTCTGACCGGCCTTGCCGGCCTGTATATCAGGCTGGCCATTCGTCAAAATGGCTTCCAGATCTGAATCCTTGCGAGCTCCCCTGAACACCGGCTTAGGGATCAAGACTCAGACTATTTCCCCTCGGTAGTTAGAGTTCCCTTATGGCGCACGAAACGACAACCGGATCGTCACCCATCGTGAAGACCCTCATGCTCGATCTGCAGGCAGCTATGCCCCAAGCCCACCGTGAGAAGCTCCAGGTTTACTGGGCCAAGGCTGATGCCACAAAGCCTGAGGGGGACTTTCACCGGGCTCGAGAATGTCTCCGGTGGGCGGTGAGGGTGGCAGAGATGCCCGAGCATTCGCATCTCTCGCATCTGTCGACTCGCTTAAGGGAAACCTACAAGGCCTGGCAGGACATCGTGTTCGGTACCGAGTTCGGAACACGCGTGAAAAGGGGTGTAGGTCCGGAGGGCCACGACATCACGGGCAAAGAGAAAATCGGGCCGGGTGAGGACATTGAGATCCTCTGGGTGGATGAAGCGGTCTCAGTTGCCAAATCGGCCGCGGAGAAATCTGGGTGGGAACAGGTCCCATGGGAGCAGTTAGTCAAGGACGTTCTCGCCATTCAGTGACCCGAGGATGGTGGGTCTTGTTGGGCTGTCGCCTACCGCCAGCTAGGTAGCCCACGTCGACAGGGAGACAGTCTTGCACCGGCCGGTGACTTCCCGGACAGTGAGTTCCTTCATCAAATCCGTCTCATTCGACTGCGAGAACACAGACCCACTCGGATGGATGGAACACCTCTGCGCTCTCGAGCTCTTGGTTTAAAACCATCTACTTGGTTTGCCCAGGGTGTTTCCGAAAGCCGGGTGGGGGGCATGGTTTGGCAGCCGATCGGCCAGGGTGGGTAGCGACCTCGTTGCCTCTCTACCTGGCCGTGCCTCGAGTGCTCTGTTCATGAAGGAATCGGTCTACCCACTCATCATTGATGTGGTCGGCCTGTCTCATGGTCCTCGGACTGGGAATGTCGATCGTGTGATCAAGGTCGAGATGCTCCAAGACACGGCGAACGGTCGATTCGTAGCCGCTCGGATCTGCGAACTCCTCATAGACCACAATGAGGGGTTCGACGTCCAGCTTCTGGTACAAGTCCAGCCAGGCGGCTTCGCCTTGGGCAATCAGATCCATCATTCCGACTATCACGTCGTATTGAAAGAGGGGCTCACGTTGGGGTTGCGCCGGTTCGTCCGCCGATACGACCCATACACCGTCTTCGGCAGCACGGAGCCACGAGACGGCCTGACGAAGTCGGTCCTGGCGAATGACGTGTATGACCTGTAAACCAGGAAAGAGGGAGGCGAAAAGCTCCTCTGTGCATGCGGTCGAAAACCAAGGCATCTTCCGCACGTTCTCCATGGCCCACTCGACGTAGTTCCACATGAACATGGCCCCAAAAACACCGTTTGCCGTTGTCCCAACCCGATATACGAGTTGGAGGAAGTCCTCCCGGTCTGTGACTCCATGCTGGCGGGCCAAGGGTCCGTCTTCCCAAGAGGTCCAGCCCGTTGCGAATGCCTCCGGTGGGCCCGTCAGGAAGTACTCGTGTGGGTGACCGGCGATTCCAGTGTCCGAGAGAGCACGGGACAGAAGGGTGGACCCGCAGCGAGCATTGGCACAGATGAGGTAGCACCGAGTTGGCCTCACCGGAAGAAGATATGTCGAGCTGCGACGCCTAAAGGTGGTGCGCCCCAGTCCGCCGGAAATATGAGGAACTAAGAAACGCCGTCCTCATGCAGATCTGCTCTAAGAACCGCTCAGCTAAGTCGCGAAACAACGGTCATGGAGGCGGCTGCGCAAGCTGAGCGCTGGCAAGGCGAACCCAGACCTCTTTCCCAGCATCGCCGAGCTGGAAGCCCCAGTCCGAGGCAAGCTTGGAAATGATCCGCAGGCCGAAACCGGATTCGGAGTTGACCCTCGGATCTTGGAGCACCGGAGGAGCGACGCTCTCATCGCTGACTGCGATCCGTACTGTGTCCGCGGTGTGGCTGAGCTCTAGTTCGAAGCTCGAGTGGGCGTGCAGCACCGCATTGGTCGCCAGCTCGGAGACAATTAGGCCCGCGGCCACGGATTGGCCAGTGACTCCCCATGCCGCGAGCTGGGCTTCTGTGTACCGTCGCGCGGCAGGGACCGATCGCGGCTCGGCTGCGAAGGTTGCCCTGGCACGGTCAGCAAAGGAAGGTTGGCCCGAGGACCACATCACGGCGCCAGTTCTTTCTTTTCCGGATAGATCACCGTCAGTCCGTCGACTCGAAGGTTGAAATCGAGAACATGATCGGCCGCTCGCATGAGGGTGAGGGCGGCCTGAATGGGTTCGTCGAGACCGGCCGGCACAGAACCTTCCGAGTCCGGTGCCTGGAACGTCTCGCCCAATTGGATGACCAGGTCGGCGCGTGCCGCGAGCTCCGGATGAACGATCAGCCTGTTGTCCGACCACACGGCAAACCTGGCCTCTCCATCGACAGCCGCATTCAACCAAAAGTGGCGAGCAGGCGGACGCGCCAAAACCTGCTCCCACAAGGTCTGAGCAGCCGCCAGGTTCTTTCGACCTGCCACATTGGAAGCTCGGACGCATTCGACAAGCATCGTGTGACGGGCCCTGAGCTCCTTGGCCCGCTGGACCGCTTCCCGGCTTTGCCGGACGTGGGGAGAAACATCAACCGACTGAGCAAACGGCATTGACGAACCTCTTGGGCTTGCAACCGACGTTCAACATAGTCGAATCGGCGCATTCTCATGCCACCCGAGCGGCCGCTCCGTCGCCTCCGAGCTGTAAAGCCCACCAACCTTGCTGGCTGGCCAGCTGTGCAGCCGCCCAGTCGGACACCGCCCGTTGCCGCTCCGTCGATGCAGCCCCCAAGTGCGTCGCCGCCAGCCGACGCTCCCGGGCGGAATCCGCCAAACGCAGCTGGGCGCGAAAAAGCACCTCTGCCTCGGAATGGATCCTGTATGCGACTTCGTGTGTGACCGCAGCCCGTTCATGTGCCGAGGCCGCTCGCTGCAAGGCTGCGACGGCGCGTCGACACCACCGCGGGTCGCCTCGCTCTTGAACTCGGGTTGTCGGTCCCATGAAAGGCGTACTCGCTCCTGGATTTCCCTTGGATGGTCTATTACCCAATTTCCTGAGGATGAATCCGGGAACAAGCCCCTGGGGCGGGGGAGGCCGAAACGCTGGATATTCGGTCAGAGTGCCTATGAGCGGTCTGTCTCGACGACCTGCATGATGAGCATCGCGGACGGGGGAACGTCATTTCCCGTCGCGGGTACGACTGCGACACGACAGGTCACGCGTCGGCCCAGCCGGTTGGTCGCCTCCAGGTCCAGCGTCACCG
>JBPYFR010000131.1:0-13581 GCA_051985685.1 Acidimicrobiales bacterium | reverse complement strand
TCGCGGCGGCCAGGACCGGTGGCGGCCCGGCCGTGGTCGAGGCGACCACGTACCGGTGGCACGGCCACTACGAGGGCGACCCCGAGCGCTACCGCTCCGAGGAGGAGCGTCGCGCCTGGCAGGCGCGCGACCCGCTGCTGCGCCACCGGCGTCGGCTCCGGAAATCCGGCGTCGGCACGGCCGAGATCGAGGCACTCGAGGCCTCCGTGAACGCCGAGCTCGACGACGCCTTGGCACGGGCGCGTGCGCTCGCCGCGCCGTACCCCGACACGCTGTTCGACTTCGTCGTTCGCGAGCGCGCACCGCGGCCGGAACCCCCGGCGCTTCCGGCCGACGGCCCCGAGTACCGCACGATGGACGCCATCCGCAGTGCGCTCGAGTCCGAGCTCACGGCCGACGAGCGCGTCTTCCTCGCCGGGGTCGACGTCGGTGAGGGAGGCAACGTCTTCGGCTTGACCCGCGGCCTGCGGGAGCGCTTCGGCGAGCGGGTGCGGGACACGCCGATCTCCGAGACCGCCGTGCTCGGGCTCGCCGTCGGCGCCGCCATGGCCGGCCTGCGCCCGGTCGTCGAGCTGATGTACCTCGACTTCCTCGGCGTCTGCTTCGACCAGCTGCTCAACCAGGCGGCCAAGATCCCCTTCATGACCGGCGGCGGCGCCGAGATGGCCCTCACCGTGCGGACTCAGTTCGGCGCGGGACGTTCCTCGGGCAGCCAGCACTCGCAGAGCCTGGAGGCGTTGCTGGCACACATTCCCGGTCTGACGGTGGTGATGCCGTCCACGCCGGCGGACACCTACGGGCTGTTGCGGGCCGCCATCGAGGATCCCAACCCGGTCGTCTTCATTGAGAACCGGCTCCTGTACGGGGCGAAGGGGCCCCAACCGCCCGCAGACCACGTCGTGCCCATCGGCACCTCCGCCGTCGTCCGGACCGGATCCGACGTCACCGTGGTCTCCGTGTCGCGCATGGTGCACGAGGCGATCGCAGCCGCCGAGGAGCTCGCTGCAGAGGGAGTGTCGGTGGAGGTGATCGATCTGCGGACGGTGGCGCCGCTCGACATGGAGCCGGTCCTCACCTCGGTGCACAAGACGAGCCGGTTGCTCATCGCCCACGAGGCCGTCGTCCCGTTCGGCCTCGGTGCCGAGGTCGCGGCCAGGGTGGTCCGCGACGGGTTCTGGGACCTCGACGCGCCGATCGAACGCGTCGGTGCCGCCTTCACGCCGCCTCCGTACGCACCCGAGCTGGAGCGAGCCTGGCTGCCGGCGCGCCAGGAGATCGCCGACGCCGTCCGGCGCCTGTCGGCCGTGTGATCCTGACCAGGACGCGTCGGTCCCTCGGGGCGCTCCCTTAGCCGCCGACCGCGCAGCAGCCGAGCGCTCAGCAGCCGAGCGCGCGGGCGATCACCATGTGCTGGATCTCGTTGGTCCCCTCTCCGATCTCGAGGACCTTGGCGTCGCAGTAGAAGCGGGCGACGGGGGTCTCGAGCATGTAGCCGAGGCCGCCGTGGATCTGGACCGCCTCCGACGCCGCAGACGCCGCGAGGCGGCTGGCCTTCAGCTTGGCCATGGCCGCCTCCTTCTGGAACGGCTGGCCGGCGTCGCGCAGCGCGGCGGCGCGGTAGGTGAGCCAGCGGGCCGCCTCGAGCTCCGTGGCCATGTCGGCCAGCTTGAACTGCACCGCTTGGAACTTCGAGATGGGCTGCCCGAACTGCACTCGTTGGCGCGCGTACTCGGTGGCCAGGTCGAGGACCGCTTGCGTCAAGCTCAACGACAGCGCCGCAATGGAGATGCGGCCGACCTCGAGCGTGCGCAGGAATTGGCTCAGCCCCATGTCGGGGTCCCCGACGAGGTGGTCGCCCGGCACCCACACGTCGTCGAAGAACAGCTCCCGGGTGTCGAGGCCGCGCCAGCCGATGCCGCGCATCTTGGGGCCCATGGTGTAGCCGGGGGTACCCTGCTCGACGACGAAGCTGGCGTAGCGCGACGAGCCTGCTTCGTCCGAGCCAACGGTTGAACCAACGGCTGAACCAACGGCTGAACCAACGCGGGCCAACAGCGTCACGCCGAACGACATGTCCGTGCCGGCGTTGGAGATGAAGGTCTTGCGCCCGTTGATGAGCCAGCCGCCGTCACGCGGCTCGGCCCGGGTGCGGATGCCGCGGGCGTCGGAGCCGGCATCGGGCTCCGTGAGGCCGAAGGCTCCCAGCGCGCGCCCTTCGGCCAGCGGCCGCAGCCAGCGTTCGCGTTGGTCGTCGTCGCCGAACAGGTACAGGGGCAGGGAGCCGATGGTGACGTGGGCCTGCCAGGCGGAGGCGACCGACTGGTCGGCGACGCCGAGCTGCTCCATGGCTGCGACGAAGCCGACGGTCGACATCCCGATCCCGCCCCACCGCTCGGGGACGAGCATGCCGAGCAGGCCCAGGGCACCCATCTCCCGGAGCAAGTCGGTCGGGCAGCGGGCCTCGTCCCACGCGGCCGGGGCGCGGGACGCGATCTCGTTCTGGGCGAAGTCGCGGCACAGGTCCACCAGCGCGCGCTCGGGCTCGCTGAGCGAGAAATCCATCAGGCGCCGTCGATCGGGAGGTGGGCCAGGTACACCGCTGACCATTCCCGCAGGTCGGCCGGGATCGAATAGCCGCTCTCGGCGTTGATGGCGTCCCAATGCTCGGCGACGTCCTCAATCGTCGGGTGCGGCCCTCCGGACACGTAGCCGGGCGTCATGGCGATGAAGATGCGGGAGAACCGGCCGGCGCCGGCGGCGTACATCTCACCGCTCACCGGGCACTCCTCGTGGGCGAGGAAGGCGGCCATCGGTGCGACGAGCTCGGGCGCCATTTCCGGCGACGAACCGTCCCCTCCGGCCATCCGGGTCATGGCGGCAGGCGCAATGAGGTTCACCTTGATGCCGAGCTTCGCGCCGGCAACGGCCAGGCTGCGGGTGAGCCCGACGACCGCGGCCTTGGCCGTAGCGTAGGAGGTGTTGTTGGGCAGGCCGAACAGGCCGCTCGAGGTGGTCATCACGATCCGTCCGTACCCGCTCGCGGCCATGTGCAGCCACGCCGCGCGCGCCGTGTTGAACGAGCCGACCGCGTGGACGGCGAGGTGGCACGCCAGGTTCTCTTCGTCGGCCTCGGGGAAGCCCGCCCAGCGGATGATGCCGGCGTTATTAATAAGGACGTCGAGCCGGCCGAACCGCTCGACTGCCGCGTCGACCACCGCCTGCGCGCCCGCGGTGGAGGCCACGTCGTTGGCGTCCGCGCACGCAACCCCGCCCAATGCCTCGATCTCACTCGCAACGGCCGCCGCGGGGCCCGTGTCGGCGCCCGTCCCGTCCATGGCACCGCCGAGGTCGTTGACCACGACGGCCGCGCCGCGGTCGGCCAGGAGGAGCGCGTAGGCCCGTCCGATCCCCCTCCCCGCGCCGGTGACAACGGCGACGCGCCCGTCGAAGCGGCGCGCGTCCGGCGTGTCGGCGGTCAGGCCGCCACCGGGGCCTCGAAGCCGAGGAGGCCACCGAGCGTGCCGCCCACCATGGCATCTCGCTCTTCGTCGGGCACGCCGGCGAAGAGCTCGGCGAGCAGCTGGCGGCTGCCCCGGAAGGTCCCCTCTGCATGGGGATAGTCGTTGCCCCAGACGATCGTCGAGACACCGGTGATGTGCCGGCAGGCCACGGCAACGGGGTCTTCTTGGAAGGACACGTGGAACTGACGCCTGATGTACTCGCTCGGCATGAGCGGGTAGGGCCACTTCTCGTTCAGGCGGAACAGCTGCGCCATGTTGGCCTGCTCGGCGGCGGGGAGCTTCTCGTCCCAAGACCCGAGCCACCAGTCGGCGTCCTGGCCTATGCCGGTGATCCAGCACTTGTCCATCGCGCCCACCAGGGAGGCCAACCAGTGGGCGTTGAACTCGATGAGCGCGAAGTGAAGATCCGGGAAGCGCTCGGGGACGCCGCCCCCGACGAGCTCGCAGATGACCTGCTGGGGCACGATCGTGCTGTAGATCGATTGCGTGATCATCCGCTTCGACGCGGACTTCTCCGTCATCGGTTGGTTGACCTGGGCCGCGTTCTCCATCACGACTTTGAGGGTGGTGGACGCGGGATCGTCGACCTTCACCCCGCCTGTCTGCGTGTGGAAGAAGACGTGGACACCGTTCGCCTGTGCGGCTGCCCACACCGGGTCGAGGTCCCGTGAGTAGTAGTGCGTCGGCGGGATGGCCGGCAGCAGAATGGCGCGGAACCCGCCGGTGGCGACCCTTTCGATCTCTGCCACGGCCTCCCCGACATCGGTGAGCGGAACCGGCGCCGTCGGTGCCAGGCGCGAAAAGAACGGCGTGAACCGCTCCATGATGTAGTCGTTGTACACACGGGCGTGCCCCATGGACAGTTCGTGGTCGTCGGAGTACAGCCCGAACAACGACAAGTTGGGGTGCATGACCCCGACGTCGACGCCATCGAGGTCGAGATCCTCGAGGATCATCTCGGGGTCGCCCTCGGGCATCCGGCCGCCGGTCTGGCGGTAACGGGAGATCGTCCACCCCTCGAAGCCCGGCGTGTGCAGCCGCCGGAAGATGCGCGCCCCGCCCTCGACCAGCGGCTCGATCTCGAAGTCCTCCTCCCAGACCCCCCGCGCCCGCAGGTGTTTGGGCAGGCGGGTGACGAAGAGATCGGTGGGCTCAAGAATGTGCCCGTCGGCGGAGACGACAAAGGGCTTGTCCGGCATGTCCTGTCCCTTCCGTCTATCCGTGATACCAGGAACGATCGCGCGCGGAGGCGCGAAGCTCCACCGGAGAGTAGACCAACCGGTCGGTACAACGCAACGCGCGGTCCAACCGCAACAGGGCGAAAGGTGACGAAGAACGGTGACGAAGCGATGGAAGCAGCGCCCGCCCGGCTCGACGTGGGGCGACTGGGGCGAGGAGGACGAGCTCGGCCGGGTCAACCTGATGACGCCGGAGAAGGTGCTCCAGGGCGTGCGCGAGGTCGAAGCCGGAGTCAGCTTCTGTCTGAGCCTCCCGCTCGACTATCCAGGCGGCACGGCCCTCAACCAGCGCCGCCATCCGCCCGTGCTCGCGCCCACGGAGGACATGGGCGGCACGCCGTCCACCTTCTACAACGTCCACATGAGCGAGATGGAGGACTGGGGCGACCCCAAGTACGTCGACGTGTGGGCCGACGACGTCGTCACCCTGTCCCTGCAGTACTCCACGCAGTGGGATTCCCTCGCCCATGTCGGCGCAGAGTTCGACGCCGACGGCGACGGGGTGGAAGAAGCCGTCTACTACAACGGCTACCGCGCCGGCACCGACCTGGTCGGGCCACAGCCCGACGCCCGCGGTGACGGCAGCGGGCACCGCGCCTTCGCGCATCACCTCGGACTCGAGCACATGGCCGCGCACGGCGTCCAGGGACGCGGGGTCCTGGTCGACCTGGCCCATCACCTGGGCCACGAGTGGCAGAAGGTGGACCGGCGAACGCTCGAGGAGATCATGGCGGCAGACGATGTGGTCGTCGAGCCCGGAGACATGCTCCTGCTGCACACGGGCTTCGCAACGCAGGTCCTGGAGTGGGGCCGGAACCCGGACCCGGTGAAGATCCACACCCTCTGCGCCTACCTGGACGCTCGTGACCCGTCCCTGCTGGAGTGGGTCGCGGAGTCGCAGATCTCGGCGTTGGTTGCCGACAACTACGCCGTCGAGGGGCTCCTGGGCAAGGACCGGGACCCGAGCCGGCACTCGTTCCTCCCACTCCACCACCTGTGCTTGTTCCGACTCGGGGTCCCGCTAGGCGAGATGTGGTACCTGCACGAGCTGGCCGCATGGCTGCGGGACCACGGTCGCAACCGGTTCCTGCTGACGGCGCCCCCGCTGCGGATGCCCGGAGTGGTCGGCTCGCCGCTCACTCCCGTCGCCACGGTGTGAAGGCGGCTCAGCCCGTGGCCGGCGCGGGCTCGGCGGCGCGCGAGAAGATGAACGAGTCGTAGTCGTTGGCCACGACATCGGCGATGACCGAGAACAGCTTGGGACGGCCGCCGGAGTTCAGCAGATACTTGCGCGGTTTCCCCGGGATGTTCGTGCCGAAGTAGTAGCTCTTCTCTCCGAACGCGAGTGGCGACGATGCGCCGCGGTTCACCATGTTGGTCCAGCGTTCTTCGGCGCGTGCGGTGGCCTCTATCACCTCGAAACCATGGTCACGGGCATAGAGCAACACGTCCATCAAGAAATCGACCTGGTCGCCGTTGTAGCGCGGATTGTTCCCGGCGGCTGCGTGCGGCCCGCCCGGGAAGAAGAAGTTCGGAAAGCCATGCGCCTGTAAGCCGAGAAAGGTTTGCGGACCGTCCGCCCAGGCGTCGACGAGGGCATGTCCGTCGCGTCCGCGGATACCCATGCGGGCGAGGGCCCCGGTGCCGAAGTCGAACCCAGTAGCCCACACGATGAGGTCGAATTCACGCAGGCCGTCGGTCGTCTCTATGCCCGTGGGAGTGACCCGCACGATCGGTGTGTCGTGCACGTCGACCAGCGACACGTGGGGCCGGTTGAAGGCCTCGAAATAGCCGGCGACGAAAGGGGGCCGCTTCTCACCGAAGCGGTGGTCCCGGGGAATGAGCCGCTCCGCGGTCACCGGGTCCTGGACGATGGTGCGCACCTTCTCGGCCATGAACGCGCACCATTCGGCATTGGCTTCGGGGTTGGAAAGCAGGTCGGTGTAGTTGCTCGTGAGCTTCATGAAGCCCGGGCTGTTCCACATGCGCTCGTAGAACTGCCGGCGTTCCTCCTCGGAGTCCTCGAAAGCGGTGCGGTCGCACGGCGGGTGATGGAAGCCGTGCATCGAGGTGTTGAGGATCTCACGCAGGGTTTCGAACTCCGCGCGCAGCCGGGACTGTTCTGCGTCCGTGATCGGCGCGTTGTTCAGCGGCGTGCACCAGTTGGCCGTGCGCTGGTACACGGTGAGCGACTCCACCCGGTCGACGATGGACGGCACCACCTGGACGCCGCTCGACGACGTGCCGACGACCGCGACGCGTTTGCCGTCGAAGTCGACCGGCCCGTCGGGCCAGAGCCCGGTGTGATACGACTCGCCTTCGAAGTCGTCGCGACCGGGGATGTCTGGGACGTAGGGGATGGAGAGCACACCGGTGGCGGCGATCAGGAACCGGGCGCTCACCTGCGTCCCGTTGTCGGAACTCACGCGCCAAGTTCCTGAGCGCTCGTCGTAGTCGGCCTGAGTGACACGGGCACCGAAGCGCATGTGTCGGCGCAAGCCGAACCGGTCCACGACGTGGTTGAGATACGACTCCGTCTCCGGCTGCGCAGCGAAGTGCTCCTGCCAGCGCCACTCGTCGAACAGCTCCTCGGAGAAGAGATAGCCGTAGGTGTAGCTCTCCGAGTCGAAGCGGGACCCCGGGTAGCGATTCCAGTACCAGGTCCCTCCGACTCCTCCGCCCGCCTCGAGGAGCAGTACCGAGAACCCTGCCTGGACCGCCCGGTAGAGCTGGTAGATACCCGTGATGCCGGCACCCACGACGAGCACGTCGACCTCGGACGCGGGCTCTGCGGCGTCGTCAGTCGGATCGGAAGAGATGTTCATTGGGATGGGGCCCTCGTGCTCGCCACGCGGACCGAGGTGACGTTTTCGGTGATCCGCCCTCGGCCTACTTTGTACCGACCGGTTAGTCTAATCTCGGTCCGACGCCGGCCCCAGGGGACGAGATGACGATCGTGGAACACAACTGGTCTGCCCTCCCGGTGCCATCTGCCATCGCACTATTGGACACGGTACGCACATCGGGCAATTAAGGACGACAACGTGGGTACCAGCCGTAGCTTCGCCGACGTCACCGCGGGCGTCGGCACCGCCATCTCGACGTACACGCAGGCTCTCGACGACGGTCGGACCGACGACGTCGTCGCCACCTTCTGCCCCGACGGAAGCTGCGACATGCCGGGGCTCGGTCGCCACGAGGGTCACGAGGCGCTCCGGAAGGCCTACGAGCAGACGAAGCCGAGACAGCCCCAGCGCCACCTCGTCTTCAACACGGTGATCACCACGTGGGACGACGACGAGGCTCAGGCCACGAGCGACCTGGCCTTCTTGTCGAAGGGTGACGCGGGATGGACCATCCTCCTGGTCGGGCGATACCACGATGTCCTGCATTGCGACGGTGACACCTGGCGTTTTCACAGCCGGGTGGCCGAATTCGTCTGAGAAGAATTCGCCTGAAGAGAATCGCCTGAGAAGAGGTCAGACCATGCCATCCGGACTCGACGTCACACCGCGAGACCCGCACCGCACGACGTTCGCCCGCAAGGAGGCGAACGAATGACGACGCGCCGGATTGCGCCGATCAGGCCGGGCGAATGGCCTTCCGGCATGCGGGAGGCCATGGTCGCGGCCTACCGGCCCACCAACCCCCGACACCCCGTCCCGCCGCGCGACCCCTCGAGTCCACAGGGGCTGAACGTCATGGGCGTGCTCGCGTACCACCCCGAGCTCACTGAGGCGTACAACCACCTCATCAGCCACGCCCTGTACTTCTCGGCCCTCACGCCCCGGCACAGAGAGCTGCTCGTGCTGCGCGTGGCGCACCTGCGCCATGCGGTCTACGAGTGGGCGCAGCACGTCTATCAGGCCGGGCTCGTCGGCCTCAGCGACGAGGAGGTGGCCCGGGTCCGAGTCGGGCCGGGCGCGGCGGGCTGGGCACCGCTGGAGAGCGCCTTGCTCGCGGCCGCCGACGAGCTGGTGTCGGACGCACGTATCGGCGACGAAACCTACGCGGCGCTGTCCGAACAGTTCGACACGCAGCAGATGATGGACGTCGTGTTCACCGTGGGGACCTACGACGTGTTCGCGATGGCCCTGCGCACCTTCGATGTCGAGCTCGACGAGGACCTTCGCAAGTACGCCGGCGACCACTAACGTCGTCCGTCGTGAGTGACGTGTCGCGTGACCACCATCCCCGCCCGCCCGAACGGCCCGCCAGGACCGGCGATCCCACCTTCGCTCTCGGCTCCGTCACGGTGCACCGCGTCGGCTTCGGGGCGATGCAGCTGCCCGGACCCGGTGTCTTCGGGCCGGCCCGAGACCGCGAGCAGGCGCTCGCGGTGTTACGCCGCGCCGTCGACCTCGGCGTGGACCACATCGATTCCGCCCAGTTCTACGGACCCAATGTCGCCAACGAGCTGATCCGCGAGGCGCTGCACCCCTACCCAGACCAGCTGGCTCTCGTCTCCAAGGTTGGTGCCGACCGGGACGAGCACGGCGGCTGGCTCCCGGCCCAACGCCCAGAACAGCTCCGCGCCGCCGTCGAAGCGAACCTGAGCACCCTCGGCACCGAGCAACTCGCCGCGGTGAATTTGCGGCTCAGGGATGAACTCGAGCTACCGCCTGACCAGCGGGTCCCGTTGGACGACCAGCTGGCCGAGATGGTCGCCCTGCGCGAGGAGGGCAAGATCGCCGGCGTCGGTATCTCCACCGCCACCCGCGCCCAAGTCGAACAGGCAATCACCCAAGCCGACATCGTCTGCGTACAGAACGCCTTCAGCCTGCTCGACCAGCAAGACTCCGCCGTGCTCGATCTGTGCCACGACTCCGGCATCGCCTACGTCCCCTTCTTCCCACTCGGATCCGCATTCCCCTTCTTGCCCAAAGTCACCGAAAACCCCACCGTCCGCCGCGTGGCCGAACGCGTCGGTGCCACCTCCGCGCAGGTAGGCCTCGCCTGGCTGCTCGGCCACCGCGACAACATTCTGCTGATCCCCGGGACATCGAGCCTCGCCCACCTCGAACAGAACATGGCCGTCACCGACCTCACCCTGTCCGCCGAGGACATCGACGAGCTCAGCGGCGTGACGACGGCTGGGTGACGGCAGAAAGCCACCGTAAGAACCGGAGGTACGGGTCTCGCATTCAATGCTCACCCTGCGCACGCACGCGTATTCGATGACAGCGCGTCGCATCGCGAGCATTACGACTCGGTTGGGTGCCCCAGCCGCACGGTAAGGCCTCGCATCGCATTCAGGGAAGAGGGTTGACTTCCTGTTTTTACATGGTACCTTGTCGTCCATAGTACCGTGCCCAAACCTGGGGGGAGGATGAACGATGTTGCGGCGAATAAGGCGGCGCTCGATGCGGAGAAGGCAGCGAGAGCAGAAGGCCAAGGGACTCTGGCTACGGAAAGCCGCGGTGGGCGCCACCGCGCTCAGCGGTGCCGTGACACTGGCGGGTGCCGCCATGGGATCGACACCTCCCGCGGGTGCCAGCGTCAGTGCCGACACCAGCGTGGCATCGAGTTACTGGCTGGTTGCCGCCGACGGCGGCGTCTTCGCCTTCGGTAGCGCCGGCTTCTACGGTTCGACGGGGAACCTCCACCTCAACCAGCCCGTCGTGGGCATGGCGGCGACACCCGATGACAGGGGCTACTGGCTGGTTGCCGCCGACGGCGGCGTCTTTGCCTTTGGCGATGCGGGCTTCTGGGGCTCGACGGGGAACCTCCACCTCAACCAGCCCGTCGTGGGCATGGCGGCCACGCCCGACGGCCGCGGCTACTGGCTGGTCGCGGCCGACGGTGGCGTGTTCGCCTTCGGTGACGCCCCATACGTGGGTTCGATCCCTGGCGAGGGCGGGGGGGACTTCCAGGTCGTTGGCATGGCGAGGACCGCAGACGGTAGCGGTTACTGGATGATCGATGCTTTCGGCAACGTCTTCGCCTTCGGTGACGCCTCGCCGTACGGCTCCTTCGTCTCGGACGCGTCACAGGTCGCCCCCGAGCCCTTCCCTCCCCAGGCCGTTGGAATTTCGACTTTCTTTGGTGCACCGCCGGTGGCTCCGGGGTACTACGGCGTCGCTGACAGCGGGCAGACGGCCTCAGCCGGGCCGAGTGGTGTGACGGCACTCGGACCGCCCTCGACCTCGCTCGATGGTCCGCTGGTCAGCTTCAGCGCTGACCTCGGTGTGACCGCATCGGGAGAGGTCGTTGCTCTGGGTGGGGCAGGGACCGATCCAGGCCTGACCGGTCTGCGGCTCAATGCGCCAGTCGTGGGAATGCATTCGTTCCTGGCGTCGTCCTGACCGCCATCGAACGACCGGCGCCGCGGAGTCCGTCAGGTGCTTCGTCCGCCGTTCACGCCAAAGATCTGCCCTGTGATGTAGCCGGCTTCGTCGCGACACAGGAACGAGCACATGGCCGCGACGTCTTCGGGGAGACCGGCACGCCGTACCGGAGTGTGCGCGATGGCGGCGTCCATCCCCCCTGGGCCGAAGTCTCCCCTCTCTTCTGACGCGCGCATCATCGGGGTGTCGATGAACCCGGGGGGAACGGCGTTGACCGTGATGCCCTTGGGACCCAGCTCGAGCGCCAACGACTTGGTCAGCCCGTTCACGCCGGACTTGGACGAGACATAGCTGGCCAGGAAGGGCTCACCGCTGCTCGCGCTCGACGAGGAGATGTTCACCACACGTCCCCATCTCGCTTCCACCATGTCCGGAAGGAACGCCTGACAGCAGTGGAACGTGCCGGTCAGGTTCACCCGCAAGACCCGCTCCCATTCCTCCGGCTCGATCTTCAGGAACCCCCTCATCCTCGCCCCTGTGCCCGCGTTGTTCACCAGGATCGCGCAAGGCCCCAGTTGCCGCCGCACCTCGTCCGCCGCCGCAAAAACTTCGTCGCGCTCACCGACGTTCGCCGGCAGCCCGACCGCGGTCCCTCCCGCCGACGCGATGGAGTCTGCCGCCGCCGACGCCGCCTCTTTGTCCCGGTCGATCACCGCGACCGCATGGCCGTCGGAACCCAAACGCTGGCTGATCGCGAGGCCGATCCCCGACCCACCCCCGGTCACGACCGCAACGCGGCGCTCACTCATGACGGCGTACCCTCCCCTGCGCTGATACTGGAGCAGCGACGCTATCGGCTGGGAGAACCGGCCGAAATTGCTCGCTGCGGGTCGCCGCTCAGGCGCCTTCGTAGGGGTAGCCCAGGTCCGGCGCGCTGAGCACGGCCCGGAAGGGGAGTCCTTCCGCGGCCGCCATGGCCTCGACCGTGCCGCCCCGGTCGACCACGGCGACGAGCAGGAGCACCTCTGCACCCGCCTCGCGTACGGCATGGGCCGCCTCGAGCAACGATGTGCCCCGGGTCACCGTGTCCTCGGTCACCACCACCTTGTCGCCCGGGTCGAGCGCGCCGGCGATACGGCCACCCGCCCCGTGGTCCTTGGCCTCCTTGCGCACGCTGAACGCCTTCAACGGCCGGCCTCTCGCGGCAGCGACACCGGCGGTGACGAAAGCCACCGGATCGGCCCCCATGGTCAACCCGCCGATGGCGGTCGCCTCGGGAGGCACCAGGGCGAGCACCGCGTCGGCCACCGCCAGCATGGCTTCGGGCCGGCACACGGTCTGCTTGGCGTCGATGAACCAGGTGCTCTTGCGGCCCGACTTGAGCGTGAAGTCGCCCGTCTTGACGGCGTGGGCCAACAGATGAGCGCGCAGCTCGGCGCGGCTGTCGGTGCGGCTCACTCGATGCGGACGCCCGGAGGACCGGTATCGACGGTGCCGACGACACCGGAGTGGAGGCCGGCCGATTCGACGGTACCCAGAGCATCACCGGCTGCGGCGGGGTCGACGACGAGCAGCATGCCGAGGCCCCGATTGAAGACACGGTCCATCTCGCCCTCGTCGACGGCGCCCCACCGCTGGATTTCGCGGAAGATCCGTGGCTCCTCCCAGGCGGCGCGCTCGAGTTGCGCCCCGAGGCCGTCGGGCAGCACCCGAGGCAGGTTGCCCACGATGCCGCCACCGGTGACATGCGCGCACGCGTGCAACGCGTCGCCGAGCGCGGCGCGCGCGGCGAGCACAGCCGGGGTGTAGATCACCGACGGCCGCAGCAGCTCGTCAGCCACGCTGTGGGCCGCACCCTCCCAGGCCGGTTGATCGAGATGCAGGCCGGCCCGCTTCAAAAGCACGTGACGGGCGAGGGTGTATCCGTTGGAGCGCAGGCCGGGCGAGGACAGGCCCACGACGGCATCACCGGCGCGCACTCGATCCGGTCCGAGCTGGGTTCCCTGTTCGACCACACCCACGGCGAACCCCGCCAGGTCGAGGTCATCGGGCCCCATGACGCCGGCGTGCTCGGCGGTCTCGCCGCCGAGCAGCACGCAGCCGGCCTGCCGGCATCCCTCGGCGACGCCCGCCACCACGGTCGCGATGCGGTCGGGCTCGACCGCACCTGCGGCGAGGTAGTCCAGCAGGAAGAGAGGCTTGGCGCCGAGACAGACGAGGTCGTCGACGCACATGGCAACGAGGTCGATCCCGACGGTGTCTAAGCGGTCGGCGTCCCGGGCCACCACGAGCTTGGTCCCCACCCCGTCGGTCGACGCGACGAGGACCGGCTCGCGATAGCCGGACAGGTCGAGCGGGTACTGCCCCCCGAAGCCGCCGATGCCCTGGACAAAGGAGCGCAAGCGCTCGACGGCAGCATCGCCGGCACCGATGTCCACGCCGGCGGCCGCGTACGTCGCGCCGCGCTGGCCCACGTGCGTCAGACCCCGGGCAGCGCGGCCTGGAAGGCCTTCACCGGGTCGGCTCTGCCCAACG